>JAYYUU010000299.1:0-8611 GCA_036343835.1 Candidatus Latescibacterota bacterium
CTTTACAATAAGTGCCTTGTTATCTGGTTCCCGGGCATAGTTAGTGTATTTGGTGATAAGTTGAATTTCTTTCACCAGCTGATATTAACATTTTTTACGGCAAGTTTGCTTTTCGTAATTATCAGTAAACTTACCAAAGAAACCAGGAATCAGGAGAACGAAAAACACACTCTCGCGGAAGTGCTCAAGAGGTCAAAAAGAAAAACGGCTCCTTTCTGGCAATCAGAAAAGCCCTGGGTTGTACTTCTTGTAGCGGTAACTGCCGCCTTCCTAATTTGGTTCAGGTAGAGATTAGTTCTCGGGCATTAGGATAGAATTTATCTGGAGTGGTACTGGAAACTGGACCACAGGTTTGTTATGGATGACCGTGCCGCCGGCGAGGATATTGGATTCGGGTCAAACAACCCATCAAGCTCGACGGCGTTGGCTGCGTGGGGAAATAGACCAGAAGACCTGGGTGATGATTCACCTACCCAGTATAAAGAGGCTTAAATAAGTCGAGGAGATATCGTTATGGCGCGAGACATCAAGATCACCCGCATCACCGCGACACATTTCGCCTATGAGGTCGCCGATCTGGAGTTGGAGGAGCAATTTGGCTTCGACACGGTCTACAGAAAAGGCGGGCACCTGTCCGCGGGCGGCGGCCTGCTAGCCATCGAGACTAGTGCCGGCGTCGGCGGTACCACAAGCGGTGGCATCGACCCGCGCACGGCGCAGTACTTGCTTGGTCGCAACCCACTGGATCGCGAGATCATATGGCACGATCTCAAGCGCTCGCGGCGCGGCCAGGACGGCACGCCGCCGGGCGCGGTGGACATCGCCCTGTGGGATCTGGTCGGCAAACTCTACGACGCTCCGATCTACGAACTGTTGGGCGGGGGGTGGCGCAAGAAGCTGCCGGCCTACGCTTCGACCTACCACGGCGATGAAAACGGCGGGTTGACGACGCCGGAGGACTTTGCGCAATTCGCGCTGCGTTGCAAGGAGGAGTTTGGCTATCCGGCCTTTAAAATCCACGGTTGGGTCAACGGGCCGATCGAGCGGGAAGTGGCGGCGGTGCTGGCCATTCGCGAGGCGGTGGGAGATGATATGGACCTGTTGCTCGACCCGGCCGGGTGTTTTCCCACTTTCGAGGATGTGCTCAAGGTGGGCCGCGCCTGCGACGAGGCGCGCTATATGTGGTATGAAGATCCGTTTAGAGGCGGCGGTTTTTCGCGTTTCGCCCACGCCAAACTGCGCGAGCTGATCAAGACGCCGATGCTGATGGGCGAGTACGTGCGCGGGCTGGAGGCCAAGGCCGATACGATCACCGCCGGGGCCACCGACTTCGTGCGCGCCAACGCGCACGCCGATGGCGGGATCACCGGGGTAATGAAGATCGCCGCGCTGGCCGAGTCGCATGGGCTGGACGTGGAATTGCACGGCGGCAGTCGGGCGCACCGGCACATCATGGCGACTTTGCGCAATGCCAACTATTACGAGTTGGGGCTGGTGCACCCTCTGGTCAACGATACCAAGCCGGCGGTCTACAGCGAGAGGCGTTGGCTCGACGAGTTGGATTCGGTTGACGAGAACGGCTGCGTCGAGGTGCCGGAAGGACCGGGTTTAGGGGTGGAGTTCGACCGGGACTGGATCAAGGACCACAAGGCCGGGGAGACGGTGTACGAGTAGCGCGTTACATCGCGGTGATGCGATTGCCGTAGTGGCCGGTCAGTGCGTCGATTAAAAGCCACAGCCCGCCGGTGGTCGCCTCGCCGAGGATCATCCCCAGGAAAAAGGGTTTGAGCCGGGCGAAAAGGCCTGGGCCGCCGTATTGCAGGATCACGGCTTTTAGCAGCCAGGCGATAAAAGCCGAAAACCAGATCTGGCCGGTGATAAAGCCGGCGGCGATGACGAAGCCGAGTGGGTGCAGCGGCCACCAGAAGAAGCGGTGGTTGGCCCACATCAACAGCCCCTCGACCAGTCCGCCGATGCCGGTGAAGATCCAACCGCGCAGGTCCGGGCCGCTCGGCGGGCGGTCGATGAGCGGACCGAGGCGGTTCCATTGGGCTCCGTCGTTGATAAAGTGCCGGATCAGGTTGATGCCGCCGTGGGTGTAGGCCAAGTCCATCAGCACGTAGATCGAGCCGGCGAGCCCACACAAAATCGCCAGGATCATGCCCCAGAGCAGCCGCCTTTTGGATCCGGGGATCTTTTCGGCCAGCTTGAGGCTATTGGCGCAGGCGATCATCGGGAATAGCCGCATCTCGGCGGCCCAGCCCATGGCGAAGCCCATCGCGACCAGCCCGCGGTCACCGAGGATGGACGCGCCGAGCCCGGAAATAATAAAAAAGGGTGGCACGATCGGGGGTCTGGTGGTGGGGATGCCGCCGGCGGTGACGACCCGGGTGATGACGATATAATAGACTAGTAAGATACCGAGGAAGACGGGGATGACCACCAGCGGCAAACCTGACAGCCACAGCCAGCCGGAGACGAACAGCAAGCTGGCGACCAGGCCGAGGAGACAGGCGCGGTAGGAGAGCATTTCCTCGGAGTCGTCGAGCGGGTCGGCGGGATTCCAGGCCTTGCGGACGACGGCGCGCAGATGGCGACGGGCCATCCACAGCCCGAAGACGGCGAAGACGATAAAGGCGCCGACGCCCTGGTGCGCCAGATCGGCAGATTGGGAGGCCTCGTAGCGACTCAAGGTCTCGGTGCTGGCCACGCCGAGGAGGCTGAAGGTGCCTTCTTCGAGTTTGGTGAACAAGTAGAAAAACCAGATGCTGAAGATGATTTCGAGGCTGACCAAGTAGAAGAAGCCGATCCAGGCGAAACTGAAGGAGACGGTCACCCTCACCTCGTCGCGGAACCACCACCAGTTGGGCAGAAATTGGTTGAAGGCGGGCACGGAGGGGAAGTAGTGGTTGAGGCCGCCGAAGCTGAAAAAGATCAGTGGCAGCGCGAAGCCGAGCCAGACGATGGGGTTTTTGAAGAAGGGGGCGAGGCGGGCCTCGGGGTCGCTGCCGAGGTCGATCATCGATTGCGGCAGTTGCGCCATGGGGTAGGCGAGGTGCTCGGCTTGCGACCACTGGCGGTGGAGGACCGCCGCCAGGCAGATCATCAGCAGGCTCAGGGCCAGAAAGAGCGCGCACCACGCGCCCAGGGGTATATACCAGGCGTCCCAGGGGATGGGTTGGCCTTTGGGCAGGCCCTCGTAGAGGGTCTTGATGGCGTTGTAGTCTTGCGGCACTATCCAGTCGGGGATCAGCGGGTGGAGGGTGGCACGCCAGTCGTTTTCGGGGCTGGCGGAGTAAAAGGGGACGCACATGGTGGGGATGATGTGGACCAGGAAGTTCTGGGTCGGCAGGGTCAGGGCCATCAGCATCATGGCATAGACCAGGACGAGATCGCCGCGGCCCAGCGCCAGGGGGCGGCGGATAAAGGCGAGGAAGGTGTTGACGAAGAAGGTGAGGACGAAGAATAGCAGGATGGCGCCGGGGGCGGAGGCGTTGAGGCCCCACCAGGAGCCGCGGACCAGCAGCATACCGTAGACGGCACCACCGCCGCACAATAGCGACATCAGGGCGCCGACGAGGAAGCCTTTGTAGGTGAAGGCGGGTTTCATTATGCCCGAACTGTACGAAATGGGAAGGTATTAGTCCATGAATGTATTGCACATCATATCCGATCAGCACCAGGCGGCGTGCATGGGTTGTGAGGGGCACGACCAAGCCCTGACCCCGCAGCTAGATCGATTGGCGGCTGAGGGTGTGCGCTTTTCGAACGCCTACGCGCAGAATCCAATCTGCACCCCCAGCCGCATGAGCATCTACACGGGACAGTATTGCCACAACCACGGTTTTTTCGGGCTGGGTGGAACGCGCCCGGAAGGCCTGCAGAGTTTTCTCGGCCATTTTAAGCAACACGGCTACAAAACGGCGGTAATCGGCAAAACGCACGTGCCCAATGAGCCGCGCGATTGGCTACTCGACCACGTAGACTTATGGGCTTCTTGTACCAGTGCGCCGACCTCATCATCCGGCCCCTCGCCCTATTATCGCTATCTGGAAGCGTTGGGGCTTTTGGCCGACAACGACAATCTGCAGATCACCGGTTATCCGCCCCATCCGACGGGGCTGCCGCAAAACCAGCTTCGTGCCCGGCCGACCAGATTGCCGCTGGAGCACAATGTCGAGAGCTGGTGCGTGCGGCAGGCGATGGACTTTATGGATCAGCGCGGTGACGAGTCTTTCTGCGTGCAGGTGTCGCTGCCCAAACCGCACGCGGCCTATACGCCACATCGCCGTTTCTGGGACCTGTATGCCGACGATCTGGCGTTGTCGCCGACGTTTTACCAGGACCCATCGGGCCGACCGCCGCATTTTCGCCAAATGCACGAGATGTTCCGCAAGGTCTGGGACTCAGAGGAAGAGGAGTTGGATTATGAAGAAGCGTCGCGCAATATTTGGCGCGGTTATTTGGGCTGTGTGAGTCCGGTGGACTATTGCGTCGGTTTGCTGTTGGACTATCTGGAGGACAACGGGCTGGCGGAGGATACGCTCGTCGTCTACAATGCCGATCACGGGGCCTATAGCACCTGTTTTGGCATTCAGGAGAAGGCGCCGGGCATTTGTTCGGAGGCGGTGTGCAGGGTGCCGACAATCTGGCGGGTGCCCGGGACTACGGTAGCCGGCGGCGTCTGCGATGAACTGGTGGAAAATATTGATATGACGCCGACGATCATGGAATTGTGCGATGTGCCGGCGATGGCGGGTATGGACGGGGTGGATCTCAGCGGGTTATTACGCGGGGAGAGTGGGCCGGTAAAGCAGGTGGCGGTCACCGAGCATCGGAACAGCAAGGCGCTGCGTTGGGGGCCGTGGCGCTATGTGCATTATCAGCCGGGGGATTTCGGCGGGGATTACGGGGAGCTCTAACATCTCGAGGAAGATCCATTTGAAGCGAATAATCTATACGGCGATCCGGCGTATCGGGATATCGTCGATGAGGGCGAGCGGCACTTGCTCGAATGGCTGGTGAGCACCCGGCATATCCGCAATACCTTTACTGGCGGCCGCTTCGAGGAGAATTATCTCTAAGATCCAGGAGGTCTATGGCACAACGACCCAATATCCTTTATCTGCTTTCGGACCAACACAGCGCGCATACCATGTCCTGCGCCGGCCATCCGGTGGTGCGCACGCCGCATATGGACCGGCTCGCCGCCGCAGGAGTGCAATTCGACAACGCCTATTGCTCGACGCCGCTGTGCATGCCGGAGCGGGTGTCGCTGCTTACTGGGCGCTTTTCCCACAGCACCGGAATTTTGCACAATAGAGGTTATCTGCTCGACGAGCCGACGATGCCCCAGGCCCTGCAAAAGGCGGGTTATCGCACGGCGGTGACCGGCAAGATACACTTCAAGCAGCGAGGGGTGCCCGGCACGGCTGCGTGCGATGAGCATTTGCACGAGCTGGGTTTTGACGAGGTCTTGTCCAACCACGGCAAGGTCGCCGCCGCCCGCTCGCCAATTGCGGATACCTATCAGGCGATGTTGCGCGATAAGGGAGTGCACGAGCCATTCCGCCAGGATTACAACAGTCGTTACGACGGCACCCATCCGCACTGGTATGTGCGCGAGTCGACGCTGGACGAAGCGGATTATCACGACGCTTATATCGGCCAGCTGACGCGCAATTGGTTGGATAGTTACGAGGGCGACGAGCCCTTTTTCTGCTGGTGCAATTGGGGTGGGCCGCATATGCCCTGGGACGCGCCCGGCCGCTACGCGCAGATGTATCCGCTCGATTCGATCGATCCGCCATTGGTCGATCCTCTGGCCAATGCCCCTGCGGACATCCGCCGCAAGCAAGAAGCAGTGCTGGCGGGTATGCCACCGGATGTATGGGAGCTGCGTCAGGCGGCGCAGCCGATGCCAGAAGACGCCTGGCGTGCGTGCCGCTCGCACTACTACGGGATGATCAATGTCGTCGATGACGGCATTGGCCATATGCTCGAGACCCTCGAAAGTAGGGGACTGCTTGAAAATACCATCGTAATCTACGCCAGCGATCACGGCGAAATGCTCTTGGATCGCAACCTCTATGGCAAGCAACTGATGTACGAGCAAGCGGCCAGAGTGCCACTGATCGTCCGCTGGCCCAAGCGCTTTGGCCGCGGCGTCAAAAGCGAGGCGCTGGTCTCCTCACTGGACTTGATTGCGACATTGCTCGATGTGGCCGGGGCTGAGATGCCGATTGTACATGGCCAAAGCTTGACACCGCTACTCGAGGGTGGCACGCAATCGCACTCGGAAGCGCTCTTTTGCGAATGGGGGCCGGAGAAAATGGTCCGCGAGGGCCCGTGGAAATACGTCTACCACCCCGAACGGGAGATCCAGCAGCTTTTCAATTTGGATGACGACCCGCAAGAGTTGGAAAATCTAGGCGGCACGCAAGCGGCGTTGGAACGCCGCTTGCGCGAGCATCTGCTCGACTGGTTGATCTCGACCGAGACCAAACCCAATTCCCTATGAGGGGCATATCGTGTACGAAAAACTAGCGGTGAGTTACGAGGGGCAAACAGAACTCGTGGCCACAGATCAGGAATGCAAACCCCTACGCATTTTTGTCGCCTGTCCACAGGGGTTGGAAGCCGGTGCCGACGTGCGAATAACCATTAGCACCTTTCACTCTTCTAATCGCCAGTGGACGCTGGCGAATCCCTTTGTCGAAGGCGGTGAGGGCGTGGTGGTGCTCGGCCACGGTCTGGCGCGCGACTGGACCGATATGACGCGGGGTGGAGACGGGCCGGCCGGCGGCGGGTTGGTGGGGCGTCCGATCAACGAGCTCTACTTGTGTACCATCCAGGTGACTAAAGCGCTGGCAGCGGGGGCGCGGCTGGTCTTTCCATTCGGCGTGGTGCCGTCGCCGCACGCGGCCATCGCGGGCGATTTGCAGGTGCGGGTGCGCCGATCCGGGTCTGAAGTATTCGATAAGGTTTGCGACCCGATCCCGTTGCGCAACGGACCTGGTCCGCTGGCGCGATTGGAAGGGCGCGTCTCGGCTTCAGCGGATGCGCAGGGCAAGCGCAGAGCCGTGGTCTACGCGACGGACGCCAACTTCAATCCGCTGCCCCGATACCGGGGAGGAGTTTCGCTGCAGGCCGATGGCGAGGTCGCCGGCTTGCCCGCCGAGGTGGAGATTGGCGAGGATGGCCGCGGTGTTGTTGAGGGGATCGAAGTGCAAGGTGATGGCCCTGTACGGATTACAGTGCGCGATGCCGCGCACGGCCTGAAAGCCAAGAGCGGACCCGCGCGGACCGTCGGCGAGCGCCAGCACTACTTTGGCGGCATTCACTTCCACACCCGGCTCTCCGTCGACGGCGATCGCGAGCCGCGCGAAGCCTATGCGTACGCCCGCGACCATCTCAACCTCGACGTGGTCGCGATGACCGACCACGCGCCGATCGGTGCCGGTTGGCAAGAGTGTCTGGCGGTCAACGAGGAGTTTTACGATCCGGGCCGCTTGGTGACGATCCCCGCCTGGGAAAGCTCCAACGCTTACGGGCATGCCAATCTCTATTTGCGCACGCCGGAGGTCGACGGCGGCACTTGGAACTGGAAACCCGATCTCTGCCCTTCAGAAGTGACCTGGGACCAAGACGTGGTAGTGGTGCCGCACCATCCCAATTGCGGACAGCTCGTCGAATATGGCCAGCACCGCGAGGTGATGGGCAAGAGTTTCTACTGGTCCAAATACCACTGGGAATTTCCCAACGAGCGGGCGCGGTTGGTGGAGATTGTGCAGGGGCGAGGCAATTTTGAGGCCGACGCGCCCGACGACTACTGGGGTATCCGTTTAGGCGAGCAGAGTGCCTCGGTGCAAGACGCCTTGGCGCAGGGTTGGCGCTTGGGCTTCGTGGCCGGCACCGACAACCACCAGGGTCATCCGACGCTGAGACCGGGCGGTTATACGGGCATGACCTGTTTTCGCGCGACGGAGCTGACGCGCGAGGCGGTATGGCAGGCGATGGACGAGCGCTTTACCTATGCGACTTCGGGGGTGCCGATCGTTTGCGACTACGCGGTCAATGGAGTGCGTTCGGGTGCGGAGGGAAGGCTAGCGGTGGGCGAGGGCGTGCATTTTTCTGCGCAATTGCACGGCACGGCGCCGATCGAGGTGGTGGAGATCATTTCCGGCGGCCAATGCGTGTGGCAGGGCAAGCCCGATGCCTGGGATGTAGAACTGGACGGGGTTGAATTGCCGGTACCGGAAGGAGATTCAGCCTATTACTATCTGCGTCTGCGCCAGGCCGACGGGCATCGGGCGTGGTTGAGCCCAGTGTGGCTTGATGCGACGAAATGAAAAGGGAATCACGCGAAGGTTATAATGGCAAATCGTCCTAATATCCTATTCATATTCGACGATCAACACCGACACGACTACCTCGGTGCTGCCGGTGCGTCGTTCGTAAATACCCCGAACCTGGACCGACTGGCACAGCGGGGGATGATGGACAATACCTATATCATCTTTTCTAGCGACCATGGCGAGCGTGATCGAAAACTTCAGATGTATTCGCACGAGAGAGTACAAGCTAATCCACAACTACAATGATGCGTTTG
>JAYYUU010000300.1:0-7159 GCA_036343835.1 Candidatus Latescibacterota bacterium
GACTATCTGGCGATGCTGCGGATCACCGCCGATTACTTCGGGATCGAAAACAACTCGCTATTTATTGGCTACCAGCGCACGCGGCAGGATTTCAGTCAGAAGGGTCGGCCCGATTTCGCGCAGGGTGTCCTCTTCGTGGAATTGATATCGCCCTTCTAACGATGCCGTCCCCCTCAGCGCCGTTTTATGGATGACCATCGTCCTCCGCTATCGGGCGGCGTGACGCCGCGCGCGCTGTGCCTGGGTGCGGGCATGGTGCTCGTCGTGGCGCTGGGGGCCTTCTACTCGCCCTGGATCGTCGGCGCCGCCGAGATCACCTGGTCCTTTTTCCCAGTCGCCGTGGGCACGCCCTTCGTCCTGCTGGTCTTCGCCAATGCACTGCTCAAGCGCCTCCTAGGTCGAGCATTGCGACCAGCCGAGCTACTGACCGTTTTGGCCATGGGCCTAGTCACCACCAGCATCCCCTTGTGGATCGTCGGCTATCTCCTCGCCATCCTCTCGGCCCCCTACTACGCCGCCACCCCCGAAAACGACTGGGCCAACTTGGTCCACCCCTATCTGCCGGCCTGGGCCATACCCGAGAACGAAGGCGACGCCATGCGCTGGTTCTACGAGGGGATGCCCGCGGGCGAGGCCATACCCTACGCGGTCTGGCTCGGGCCGCTCGGCTGGTGGTTGAGTCTGATCCTGACCGTCTACTTCGTCTGCTTTTGCCTGGTGGCCATCCTGCGCCGCCAGTGGGTCGATCGCGAAAAACTGACCTTTCCGCTGATGGAACTGCCACGCGGTCTGGTCGAAGAAAACGGCGGCAACACCACGCCGCTCTTGCGCTCAAGAGCCTTCCGCATAGGGTGTATCCTCGCAGCGGCCTTTATCCTCTTCGATATCATCGCCCGCTTCTATCCGGGCTTCCCCCAACTCGATATCGGCCGGGGCCACTCCTTCCGAATTGACCCGGACTTCCCCAGCTTTCACCTCAATATCCGCCTGCCGGTCCTGGGCTTTATGTTCCTGGCCAGCACCCAGATTTCCTTTAGCATCTGGGTGTTCTATCTGTTCGCCTTCATCCAGGAGGGCGTTACCAATATGATCGGCTACGAGGTGAGTTCCGCCGACCCCTTCGTCTGGGGTATGCAGTCTTTGTCCTGGCAGTCGTGGGGGGCCTTCACCGCGATGGTCCTGTTGAGCCTGTGGATGGGGAGAGCACACCTCGTCGCGGTGTGCAAACACGCCTTCACGCGGCAATCAACCCTCGACGATCGTCGCGAAATGCTGCCCTATCGGGTCGCGGTCTACGGACTGCTGGCCGGGCTGGCCTATATCGTCTGGTGGTTGCAACGGCTGGGGATGGAGCTACCGATCGCCGGTCTCTTTGTCTGCGGAGTCCTGGTCGCCTATATCGGCATCACCCGCCTGGTCATCCAAACCGGACTCTACTACCTCATCACGCCGGTGGTCAGCCAGGCCTTCACGCTGGCGATTACCGGCACCGGCATCGCCCCGCCCAACCTCGCCGCGCTAGCGCTGTCCTATACCTGGTTCGGCGACGTGCAAACCGTCTTTATGGCCTCCGCCACCCACGCCACCCGTCTCGACGAGACGGGCGGGCATAGTCGACAGCTGAGTCTGGCCATCGGCCTGGCGGTGGTCCTGGGCTTTGGCACGGCGATCTACTTTCTGCTCTATCTCTGCTATCAGTACGGGGGCGGCAACTTCGTCTCGTGGATCTACCGCGCCGGAGCGGGGGCCGGAGGCATGGCTTTCAACAGCATCGCCGGCCAGCTGCTCAACCCCTCGCCCACCAACTGGACCAAACTGTCGTACTTCGGCATCGGTACTCTGGTCTACGCAGGATTAGCCGCCTGCCAGTACCGCTTCTACTGGTGGCCTTTGCACCCGGCGGGTTTTCCGGTGGGGACCCTGTGGATGATGCGCGAAATCGCCCTGTCGATCTTTCTCGCCTGGGCAATAAAAAGCGCCGTGCTCCACTACGGGGGCATCGGCGCTTATCGCCGGGTACGGCCCTTCTTTTTAGGGCTAGTCGTCGGCTTTTTTCTTGGCGTTGGCGTGTCTTTTGTCGTCGATTGGCTGTTCTTCTTCGGTAAAGGGCATCGGGTACTTTAGGGCAGATCGACCGGCACCGGCTGCCGCTTGGGCACCAAGGGGTCGTATTTGAAACCCCGAGTCCGTTTGCGGAATTCCGCCCGGGCCGCGCGCATCAGCTGCTGGTCCCGGCACAGATCGATCGCCGCACCGGCAAAGACCTTGGCCGTCTGCAGGATCGACCGCTCGGCAAAGGGCATCAGCGCCTGGGCGGCCATATCGCGGTGGTGGCCCGGGGTGCCCTGGGTATAGCAAACCATCTGGAAGCGGCCCAGGGGCGCCAGCCACGAGACATTGTCCTCGTCGGTCGAGCCCCGGCCCTGGCTGCCGCTGCCCTTTTCGATCGCGGTGTTAAAGTCCCCTTCATAACCGAGCTCCCTGACCCGCTCGCGGTCGGCCCTGGTCACCCGGGGCGTGCCGAAGAGCTCCAGGTTTTTGCGCACCGCCGCGCACATCGCATCGTTGGGCAGGCGCGGATAGACGGCGGTGATGCGGTGCCACTCCATCCGGGTGCTCGTGGCCAGCGCCGCGCCCCGAGCGCAGTCGGTCAGCCGCTCGCGCATCTCGTCGACCTCGGCGCGGTCCTTGCCGCGCACATAGTACCAGACCTTGGCGTAGGCCGGCACCACATTGGGCGCATCGCCGCCGTCGCGGATTACGCAGTGGATGCGGACATTTTCGGGGACGTGCTCGCGGAGATAATTGGCCGCCACATCCATCAGCATCACGCCATCGAGCGCGCTGCGACCCATGTGCGCGCTGGCGCCGTGCGAGGTCTTGCCGTAAAACTCATACACCAGCGAGTCGATCGCCGAGCCGCCGAAATTATTGACGCCGGAGCTGGCACCCGGATGCCAGGCCAGCACCGCGTCGAGGTCGCGGAACCCCCCGTCGCGGGCCATGTAGACCTTGCCGGCCAGGGTCTCTTCGGCGGGGCAGCCATAGTAGACGATCTGGCCCTTGGCCTGAGCGAGAATCTCTTTCGCGGCGACCGCACCTACGGCCGGGGCAACGCCCAGAAGGTTGTGCCCTCAGCCATGGCCCCAGGCCCCCTCTTTATCGACGCTGCAACCGGGTAGGGCGTCGTATTCGCCGAGCATCCCGACGACGGGCTTGCCCGCACCCCAGACAGCGCGGAAGGCGGTGGGGATTTTCTTAAAGGGATATTCGATCGCAAAACCCTGCTCCTCTAGATATGCCGCCAGGCGCTGCGAGGACTGCACTTCGCGGAAGGGGCGTTCGGCCCAAGCGTGGATCTGACGGGAAATCGTCCGGGCCTGTCGGGCCTGGGCCTGGACGGCCTGGTCGACGCGGCGCTTTTTGGTCTTGGCGTTCATGGGAGATACTCCTTGGGGCAGGTCCGTCGTGGAAGATGGTCGCTCAATCGCTCAACGGATCTCGCCAGCGCAATCCCTCAAAACGACTGAAGTCGCGGTCCGTGCTGATCCATTCTCCGCCATTCTCTATTGCCAATGCCGCAAAATAGGCATCGGGGACCAGATTGCCTTTGGCATTGGCCTGCTGGCAAAGCTGGACGAAAATAGACCAGTGTCGCGGCCCGGGTTGCAACACGACGCAATTGGGCGCCGAGTGGATCTGTTCGGCGAATTTTACCGCGCCATCCAGAGGGCTGGGCGGATCGAATACGCGGGGATGGGTGACAACGCGCAAAAAACCGCTGAGGACCAGTTCGGGAATGGCAAAGGCCGCCGGGGAATTTACCAGTGCTTCCAACCAGGCCCTATAAGCGGCGTGGTCCGGCGTATCCTCGCGATAGGCGCAGACCAGGACATTGACGTCAGGAATCTGCACGTTCCATCAATTCCAATAGCGCGCTGGTGTCGTCCAGATCCACGCCAGGCTGCAGCCCGTTGCCCTTCATCGTCTTCAGGCGGATGCGTTTGGTGCGACCCAACTTCTGCTGGCGCTGCAGCGCTTCGCGCAGGGCGTCTTCGATAACCGAGTTCAATGAGCGGCGCTGTGCCGCCGCCAGCGCTTTAGCCTGGCTCAGCAGGTCGTCGTCGAGGCGAATGGTCGTTCTCATGCATAAAAATGTATTCTGGTGACATAAAAATGTCAATGATCACACACGCATCTTAAATATAGTCTGGCCAATTGATGGACACCCTCCGACGCACTAATATAGATCCACTATGCAACTGGCCGACCTCAAAATAATCGTCACCGGTGCCGCCAGCGGCATGGGCGCCTACTTCGCCCGCCAGCTAATCGAGGCCGGTGCGCAGGTAGCCGCTGGCGATATAAACCAGGAGGGCCTCGCGGCGCTGAAAAAAGAATTTGGTGACCTTCACATCCGCGCTCTGGACGTCACACAAGAAGCCGACACCACCGCTTTCGTCGACTGGGCCCACGCGCAAATGGGCGGGCTCAACGGCCTGCTCAACAACGCCGGCATCCTCCGCGACGGTCTATTAGTAAAAAAAGATCGCCACAGCGGCGAGATCACCACCATGAGCCGCGTCCAGTGGCAGGAAGTAATCGACGTCAACCTCACCGGCGCGACCTGGATCGTCCGCGACGCAGTGGCGAAAATGGCCGCAGACGATATCGATGCCGGCATCATCGTCAATATGTCCTCCCTCTCGCGCCACGGCAATCGCGGCCAGTCCAATTACGTGGCGGCCAAAGCGGCACTGGCCGCCAACACCGCCACCTGGGCCCGCGAATTCGCCCCCTTGCGCATTAGGGTCGGCGCCCTCGCCCCCGGGCTGATCGAAACCCCGATGACCCGGGGCATGCAGCAAAAGGCGCGCGAAGCCCTGATAGAAATGATACCCCTCGGCCGCATCGGCGCGCCGCACGACGTCTGGCTCGGGGTCAAATTCATCATCGAGAACGACTACTTTACCGGCCGCTGCATCGATATCGACGGCGGTCTGCACATGGTATAGGAACATTGGATGGATAAGGTCTACCGCACCGAACTCACCCCCGTGGCCTTTCTGCACCGCAACGCCTATGTCCACCCCGACAAAACCGCCGTCGTCCACGGCGCGCAGCGCTTTAGCTACGCCCAGTTCGCCGAGCGCGTCCACCGCCTAACCTCCGCCCTGCGCGCCGCCGATCTCGAAAAACACCAGCGGGTCGCCTTTCTCGCGCCCAATATTCCCCCCCTGCTCGAAGCCCACTTCGCCGTGCCCGCCGCCGGCGGCATCCTGGTCGCCATCAACACCCGCCTCAACTCGTTCGAAATCGAGTACATCCTCCAGCACAGCGGCGCGCAGTTGCTCTTCGTCGACCGCGAGCTCTACCCCCAGGTCGCCGACCTGGACCTGAGCGCCCTGCAGGTGATAGAAATCCACGACAGCGGCGCGCCCGACGACCCCTACGAGACCTTTATCGCCGCCGGATCGCCCAAGCCCGGACCCGACCTGCTCCAGGACGAGGAAGAGCCCATCGCGATAAACTATACCTCCGGCACCACCGGCCGACCCAAGGGCGTGCTCTACACCCACCGCGGCGCCTATCTCAACGCCCTCGGCGAAGCGCTCGAAACCGGCCTGAACGCCGATAGCGTCTTCCTGTGGACCCTGCCGATGTTCCACTGCAATGGCTGGTGCTTCACCTGGGCAGTGACGGCGGTGGGCGGCACCCATGTCTGCCTGCGCAGCATCGATCCCGAACGCGTCTGGGACCTCTTTGCACGCGAAAATATAACCCACTACAATGGCGCCCCCACCGTCCACACCATGCTGCTCAATAGCCCCGATGCCCAGCGACTCGATCAGCAGATCACCGCGACCATCGCCGGCGCCCCACCCTCGCCAACCTTGCTGGGCCAGTTACGAGAATTCAACTTCCGCCCCATCCACGTCTATGGCCTCACCGAGACCTACGGCCCCATCGCCATCAGTCCCTGGCAGCGGGAATGGGGCGAAAAACCACTCGCCGAACAGGCCGTGCTTCTCGCGCGCCAGGGCCAGGCCTATCGCACCGCAGATCTCTTGCGGGTAGTCGACGAAAGGAGCCAGGACGTGCCGCAAGATGGAAAAACGATGGGCGAGGTGGTAATGCACGGCAACAATGTCATGCAGGGTTATTTCGACCAACCCGACGCCACCTCTGCCGCCTTCCGCAATGGCTGGTTCCACTCCGGCGACTTGGCCGTCTGGCACCCCGACGGCACCATCGAACTCCGCGACCGCCAGAAGGATATCATCATCTCCGGCGGCGAAAATATCTCGACCATCGAAGTCGAACAGACCATCGTCAGCCACCCCGCCGTCTTGGAATGCGCGGTCGTCGCCATCCCGCACGAGAAATGGGGCGAACGCCCCAAAGCCTTCGTGACCCTAAAAGAAGCAGAAGCCGTCGGCGAGGACGAACTCATCGCCTACTGCCGCGAGCACCTCGCCCACTTCAAATGCCCCGACGCGATAGAATTCGGTCCACTGCCCAAGACCTCCACCGGCAAGGTGCAGAAGTTCGTGCTGCGGGAAAAAGAGTGGGAGGGGCACGACCAGCGCATCAATTGATCCGCTGGTCATGCGCGCGGTCGCCGACTCGCAGGCGGCGGGCAAATCGCTGGACCGCGCTGGAAACCGAGGCCGGGACCGACGCCGAGCGCTTGTACGCGCGACTCGGTTTCCGCACCGCCTATCGTCGGCACCGCTACATCAAAAGCAGCTGACTATTTATTTATCCCATCGAGGGAGGAAGATCCCAATAGGCGATTGCCCCGTACCGAATGGAGATCCCTTGCTAAAAACCCGACTGCAAGCGCTCGCGGACCGCACCCAGGCCCTCGCGCCCGCCCAGCTGCACAGCTTCTGGCGCAACGGCTACCTCGTCGTCGAGGATCTCTTCGACCGACCCACCCTTGCGGAGTTGCGCCGCCACTACGAAACCGTGTGCCAGCAGGCGCGCGCCAGCAGCGAGTTCGGCAACTTCGCCGACCAATCAGCGACCGACAGCGAGGCGCACGAGGTCATGACCGTCAACCAGGTGTGCGAGCGCAACATCTTCTTCAACCAGCTCCTCTACGCCTCGCGCATCCTCGACATCGTCGAAGACCTCATGGGACCCAATATCCAGC
>JAYYUU010000301.1:0-8589 GCA_036343835.1 Candidatus Latescibacterota bacterium
CCCGGCATGGGATTTCTTTTTATATGCGCGTGATCCGCAGGTGCACCCGGAAGGCGAGTGGCGCGGGCGACTGGTCTATAAAAAATTTGCGGGGCGCGCAGATATTCTGCGCGAATACCGGGACTACCAGCGTGCGTTGGGGCGCGATTGGCCGATTCCCGCATACGGAACCGCGGACACCTAGACCATGGCCAAGCCGAAGATTTTCTACTATCACGACGGACGCCATCCCCACATTTACCGCTACGAACCCCCGATGCACCGGGAGGAATATCTGGCGATGGTCGACGAGTTGGCGGGCACGACCGTCGAGGCCATCGCCTTCTGTCTGGGCGAGGGACGGACCATGCTCCACGATACCTGCGCGGGTGAACTACTGGGGCACAATGTCGAGACTTGGGACCACCTGATCTTCCGCCGCGCCTGGCAGAATGCCAAATACCTGATTGAAACGGGGGACGATCCGCTGCGGATCGTCTGCGAGCGAGCGCACGAACTGGGCATTCAGGTCTATCCGACGCTGATTGTGCAGCGCGGCGGGGTGGACCACGCGTCGGTGCGGTGCTCGAATTTTCGCATCGATAACCAGCATCTTGAAATCGGCGCTACCGGAGATGTCGCAGCGGATTATCCGGGCTTAGACGGCTTGGACTTCAAGCACACGCAAGTTCGCGACGAGCGCTATGGCATCGTCGAGGAGGTGATGGGCGACTATCCGGTCGATGGTTTCGAACTGCAGCTCAACCAGATGCCCTACTTCTTCCATCCCGATGAAGTGGAGACCGGGCGGCCGCTGATGAGCGATTGGGTCGGGCGCGTACACGAGGCGGTGCACAAAGCTAGCGGGGAACTGGTGATTCACCTGCCGGATCGGCTCGAGGATTGTCTGCGGATAGGGTTGGATCCGGAGGAGTGGATCGGGCGCGGGATCGTCGATGCGCTGGTTCCCGAGCGCTGCGGCGAAAATCACCGGCTGAAAATCGCGGCGGATTACGGGGAATTCACCGCGCTGGCCGCCGGAACCGATTGCCGAATCCTGGGGTCGGTTAACAGCTTGGTCGCTTCGGACCGCTTGCAGGACGCGACGGTGGCGATGATCCGCGGCACCGCTTGCAACGCCTGGGATCAGGGGGTGGATGGGCTCTACGTCAGCGAGTGGTTCCGATTGTGGCCCTATGGGGCAGAGGTCTACGAGAAGCTCCGCGAATTGCCCTTTCCGGGCATAATGGACGCCAGGGACAAAACCTATTTCGTGCCGACCGATACCTCCAGTCCGGGGCTCAACAGCGAGCGCGACCCGCTGCCGCGCGATTTGCGGCTCAACGAGCCCGTCACCGCACCCTTACGGGTCAGCGACGATGTGCCGAAGTGGGACGCGGTGGGCCGGGTGCATGAGGTGCTGTTGCGGCTACGGGTGCTCAGCCACGTCGAGACCGATGTCATCCGCATCGAGTTCAATGGCGCGGAATTGCCGCTGGCGAAAGCCCGTAAGATCAACCAACTCTATACCATGGAGGCGCCGCGCTACCGGGTGATGGGGGGATACTGGTATATCTTTCGGCTCGCCGCCGGGCAGTGGCCGGTCAAGGGCGAGAATGAGGTCGCGGTGACGCTATTGGTGCGCGACGCGGACATCGAGCAGCCGCATTGCGTTTGGCGCGATGTCGAACTGGAAGTGAAGTATCTCAAGGGCAAACACTTCCAACGCTCTTTTTCCGATGCCGACCTGGGGGCATACGACTGCAGGAGTTAGCGAAGATGGGCGGCACGCTTTCTTTGTCCTTGTAGGCGCGGGTTGTTACCGAGGCCAATGCGGCGGCGGTCGCGATGCACTGCGGGGATCGACGCCTAGTATGCGACGCGTTTGTTGAGGCGCGACAATATGCGGTCGCCGGGGTGGTTAGCGCGGGTTGCGCCGTGAATTTCGCCGATAGCTCCACCGACACGTATACTGGCGCCTCGCTGAATTTGGCAACACGGATGCTCTGGTAGAGGAAAAAATGAAAAGGGATGAGATCCGCGGTAAGACCTCGAAAGACCACGGCAGCGGACGGGCGCAATGGGCGAAGTGAGCAGGGGAGATATTGTTGCCCGATTGCGCGATCTGGGCCTGGCGGCTGGCGCGGGTGTCGTCGTCCACTCGTCGCTCAAGAGCTTCGGTCGTGTCGCAGGGGGTGCACAGACCGTCGTCGAGGCGCTTATGGAGACCATTACCCCCGCAGGCACGCTGGTGTTGCCGTCTTTCAATCACGGCGCGCCCTTCTGCGCGGGCGCGCCGGGCTATTACGACCCGACGCGAACACCGACGACCAACGGGGCGATTCCCGATGCATTCTGGCGGATGCCCGAGGTGCGGCGAAGTCTGAATCCGACCCATCCCTTTGCCGTATGGGGGCGACGCGCCGACCGCTATACACAGGCGCACCACAAGACGATCACCATGGGCCCCGAGTCGCCGCTGGGTCTTCTGTGCGCCGACGGTGGCTATGGGTTATTGCTCGGTGTCGGCTATCGCGCCAACACCTTCCACCACGCCGTCGAGATGTCGCGGGGCGTTTTGTGCCTGGGGGTGCGCACTGAGGCTTATCCTGTGCGCTTGCCGGACGGCAGGACGGTCGAGGCCAGAACCTGGGGTTGGCGCGGGACGGCGTGTCCTTTTACCGATGAGGAGCGCTACGAAGATGTCATCCGGGCACGGGGGTTGGAGCGGGTGGCCACGATCGGGCAAAGTCGCGTCACGATTTTTAAGCTCCAGGACTGTTTTGATGTCCTCGCTGAGATCTTCGACGCGGGCAGGGACGGCTTTCCGCCCTGCAGCGGCTGCGCGATCCGCCCACGCCAGGTGGAGCGGACGGTGGCGTCCGATTGGGATGCGGCCAAGCAATGCCTAAGTGCGGACTCGCCTGCGCACCACTATTGATTTAGCCTTCCAATAAGACCTTTTCTCGCTCCAATCTCTCCATCATTGCCGCGAATTCCTGCGAGCCGTCGTTGTCCCAGTACTCGGTCTCGACCGGGGCGGCATAGCTCATAGGAAGGAGGCCGCGGGTCCAGTCGGGGCGGATCAGGAAGTGGCGGGTGGTCGCCGGACAATAGCGGCAATACAAGCGCGTGCCGTTTTTGTAGCGCGTTTTTACGATCCAAGGGGTTGGGGTGGGCAGTTCCAGCGCTTCCAATCTCTCGAGTTCGCCGCGATCAAGGGTGAGGCCGAGGCCGGGTTTTTCGGGGACGCGAATAAAGCCGTTGACCGGTGTGAGCCGCTCCTCGACCACGTCGTCGGCGAGGATTTCGCTGCTGTCAATGGCGTGGAAAGTGGTGGTGGGAAAGGCCGCCGACATATGGCAGACCATGGCGCGGGTGATGGTGCCACCGACATTCTGCAGCATGAAGGGCTTGCCGGCTGCGGCAAAGAGCCCGGCGGCGCGAATGGCTGCGCCGATCTTCTGATGGCCGCGCATATAGACATCGCCGGCCCCCATCAGCACCTCGTAGGTGGCGTCGAGCGGGGCCTGGTGGCGGACGATGGGTAGTTTGATGCGCTGGCGCAGTTCGATCGAGGCCAGGGTGTCGCCGGCGTTTATACAGTCCTCGAAACAGCCGGCGATGGGGTAATCGGCCAGCCGTTGCAGAAGTCCGGGCATGTAGTCGTCGGTACCGCCGCCGGTGAAGTCGTAGTGAATCTTGAAGCCGGGTGGCGCCACCGCTTGCATCGCCTCGGTCTGGTCGAAGACATTTTCGAAAGGCGAGAGGTGGTACTTCATCCAGGTAAAACCCTGAGCTGCATAGCGACGCACGGTTTCGGCCATGTGGTCTGGATGAGTCGAGACGGTCCAGCTGGCTAGCGGGGTCCAGGAGCGGTGCTTCTGGCCAAATAATTGATATACCGGCACGTCCGCTTCCTGTCCCATCAGGTCGTACATGGCGATGCCGAGACCGAGGGAGGTTTCGTCGCCGAGCCACTGGAAGGGGTTGGTGCCGAGGTACTGGTCGATGACCTCTTGTGGCTCGGCTCGACCGCCGCCTTCGCCCAGGCCGATCAGCCCGGTGTCGGTGTGGGCGACGTAGATGGTCCGCCGGGTGGGGGTGTGGTAGTGCTGGAGCGGATAGGCTATCCAGTCGTTGAACGCCAGGGTGATTTCGTGGACTTCGATTTCGGATATATTCACGGCGGCCGTCCTTTGTGGTGTTGCGGAAAAATAGGAATTTTGAGGCCGCCCGGACAATATTGCTGGCCCCCTGCGCATTTGATATGCTTGGGGGCAACCGCAACAGGAGGAAACCTATGCGCCGCTTTAACCGCACGCCCCACTACACGGGCCCGGACGATCCCGAGATCGGCGAGGTCCGTGGCAAACTCCAGCTCGACGAGACGGTCATTATCGAGACGATTGGCGGAGCCGACAACGACTACGAAGCCGCCGGTTTTCTCAAGGCCGGCCAGATCATCTCCGGCGAGAGCCACCGCCGCCACGCGCGGCCGGGTGGTCCCTTCCACATCGAGGGGATCGAGCCCGACGACTGGGTGGCGATCGAGATTCTCGAGATGGAAGTCGGCCCCTACGGCTTCTACCGCAATGGCGGGCCCAATTGGGGCAACTGGCGCTGCCTGGCGCCGGTGTGCGACGGGCTGGTGCACTTCCCGCCCGACTTCGTGGTGCCGGCGCGGCCGATGATCGGCGTGGTCCAGCTCGACTCCTGGGCCCCCAACGCCATCGACCACGGCGGCAATATGGACTTCAATGCCATCCAGCCGGGCAGCACGGTGCACATTCGGGCGCAGAAGCCCGGCGGCGGGTTATATCTGGGCGATGTGCATGCGCGGATGGGCGATGGCGAGCTGACCGGCGCCGGGGTCGAGATCGACGCGGCGATCACCCTCAGAGTCAGCCGGTCGCCGGGTTTTCCCTGCAGCAGCCCGGTGGTGGAGACCACGACGGTAGTCGAGGGCGCTGAGGAGTGGCTGACTAGCGCCAGGTCGGCCGAGTGGGGCGACGCGCTCAAGGCGGCCTGGCTCGAAATGGTGGCGCTGTTGATCGATCGCTACGACACCACCTACGAATACGCCAATATGATCGTCGGCACTATAGGCGACGCGCGGCCCGGCTTCGCCACCGGCTATATGGGTAGCTATGTGACCGTTCAGATCGCGGTGACCAAGGAATTGCGCCGCACCGGCGAGCCGTACGTGCCGTAATGGGCGTTATGGAGGGGCTGGAGACGCCGGCAGTATTGCTCGACCGGGCGCAGTTAGAACGCAATCTGGTGGCGATGCAAGAGTTGGCCGACGCGGAGGGGGTGGCGTTGCGCCCGCATGCCAAAACGCACAAGTCGGTCGAGATCGCCCGGCGTCAGGTGGCGCTGGGGGCGTCGGGGTTGACGGTGGCGACGGTGGGCGAAGCGCGGGTTTTTTTTTCGGCGGGGATTGGGTCGATTACGATTTCGCGGCCGATGGTGAGCGGCTTGGAGCGCTTGGCGCCGATTGCGCAAAGGGTTGATCTGCGGATTGTAGTGGATTCGTCGCGCGGGGTCGAAGTCGCGGCAGCGAGCGAGCTAAAACTGGGGGTGTTTGTCAAGATCGAT
Organism: Candidatus Latescibacterota bacterium; assembly: GCA_036343835.1. Lineage (GTDB taxonomy): Bacteria > Latescibacterota > UBA2968 > UBA8231 > UBA8231. The sequence continues at coordinate 5,581 of JAYYUU010000301.1, forward strand.
GTCGGCCTACACCGGTGTGGCGTTGATCCGCAAAGGGGAGAGGCACTCGCTCTGGCGCGTCAGGTCGTTACAGCCCCGAACCTGGACTTTCGAGGTGTTCTCTCGCACGCGGGGCAGGTCTATGGCGTGCACGGGCGCCAGGCGGCGGTGGAGATCGCCGAGGCCGAGAGGACGACGATGGTGACAGTCCGCGATGAACTCATCGCCGCGGGTCTGGCCGTGCCGGAGGTCTCGGTTGGGGCGACACCGACCGTACTGGCGGCAGCGAGCTTCGAGGGGATTACCGAGATTCGGCCCGGGAACTACGCCTTCCTGGATATGCTGCCCATCAAGGTGGGTGTGGTGAACCACGACCAGATCTCCCTGTCGGTGCTCGCGACGATAATCAGCAAGAACGACGATTTCTTCATTACCGACGCCGGGTCCAAGACTTTGACTTCGGACACCGGCGGCCACGGCATGGCGAGTGCAGCAGGTTTTGGCACGGCGTATCCTATCGAAGACTACCTTGATCAGAGCAAGGCCATGGTGGTGGCGGGTTTGTCCGAGGAACACGGTAAGCTGACGCGCGGCGACTACGACCTGGCGGTCGGGGCGAAGGTGCGGATCATCCCCAACCACTCGTGTCCGGTGGCCAATCTGGCGCGTGAGTACGCGGTGCTCAACGGGGACAAAGTTGCGGCCTGGCCCATCGACGCGCCTTCACATGGAAAATAGCTCGTGACGGATTTGCCGATCTGCGAGGTCGCGGCGTTCAGCTGTCTTCGCGACGGGCCTGCGAAGGCTGTACCTTACTACCTTTAGACCCAGCCGGGCATATCCAATGCTAGGTTGCTGGAGTGTGTCTTCGATCCGGCATAGATACTGAGGTGCGTTGGTGGAAGGTAGTCCTCTATACCGGCTGTCGCACCGTGCGCGGTTGTGTGCCGCAGATCGATGTGGACGGGTTTATCGCGAACTGGGAGACATAGGCAAGGGAGGCGTGAGATGTCCATAGATGTAGAGAGGGTGAAGACGTTATACGGCAATGGCCGGAGCTGGCACGTGGGCAATTTGGTGCGCTGGCAGGAGGCCTACTACATCTGCTGCGTCGATGGTACGGGCCACGGCAGCGAGGATTCGCAGATTCGGGTGGGACGCTCTGACGACCTAGAAAACTGGACCTGGCAGATCGCGATCGGGCCGAAGACCATCGATCCCAACCTGCTGCCCGTCGGAGACCGGCTGTTGCTGTTCGGAGTGCGGGAACTGGACGCGGAGAGCATGGCCGGCGACTCCGGCTTTCGCTCCCACCAGATGGTGGCGACGACGAACGACGGCGAGGTCTGGGGCCCAGGCCAGCGCTGCTTCCTGATGAACCGCGATTTCTGGCATCCGATCGCGCACGGCGGCCGCTATTGGGCGACTTGCGATACCTCCGGGCACGTGTCCCGGGGCGTTCACAACGCGGTTGATTTGCTGGTGTCTGACGACGGCGAAAGCTGGGCGTGGGTTTCGGAGATCGTACACGGGTCGGACGGGCCGGAATACCGCGATGTGAATGGCGTAGAATTCGGATCACCGGGTCCGAGCGAGGCGGCGCTGCATTTCTTGGACGATGGCCGCTTGCTGGCTATTACGCGGGCCAGGGGCTATTGTGCGCTAATGTCGACGGCGGAGCCGCCCTACATAGCGTGGACGCACCGGCTGTCGGAGGAGTCGCGCTGCTACGGCGCAGCGGTGGCTCAAGTTGGGGAACGGGTGTTGGTCACCGGGCGCAGCTTTGCCAATGAAGGCGTTCGCGCGACTGACGGCCTGTTCAACGAGCCCGTCAGCGAGCACGACGACAGCGGCTTGCGAACCGGGCTCTTTCTTTACGAGGAGGACGACATTCGCCTGCAGGCGGTGTTGCCCTCCGGTGGTGACACCGGATATGCCGGCATTTTGCCACTGAATGACGAGCGTGCACTGGTCGCCTATTATTCGACCCACGAATATGCGCCGGGGCCCGAGCGCGGGTCCAATGTGTACCTGGCTGTGGTAAAATTGGGGTAGCCCATGGAGTTATTTCCGGGCAAATATATGTTCGTCGACGATCTGCGCATTGAGGAGTTGATCGCGGCGAAGCGCCTACTCAACCGGCCGCAGGAGCATCCGGACAAACCCGTGATGCGGTGTGCATCGCCGTGGGACGCGCATGCGATCCACCCTCGGCAAGGTGTTGTACGATGTAAAATGGAATCGTTCAGGCGGTGGTATACGGCGTCTACCGAGACCGTGGTCGGCACGAGGGGCCTGGTGCGCGACAATCCGCCGCGCAGGAGCAAGCAGATTTACTTTATGTATACTGGCAATAGCGAGCGGCACCGCCTTCGGGTTGGCGACGATGCGGCTGGGCGGCTTTGTCTCAGTGGAGGCGGAGGGTTTTATGGAGCGAATCCTAATCACCCGGCCGCACCACTGGCACGCGACGGAAGTTCACGTCAACGTGCACTCATCCGCACGGGGGCCTGAAAGTGCAGTTGCAGGACGAGATGGGATATGCATTTGCCGGCTTTGGCGACGGGGAATACGCGCCGATTTGCGCAGACGCGATCGACGAGGTTGTAAAATGGTGGCGGGGCGACGTGCGGTCGCTGGCGGGAAAGATGGTGGCGCTGAAGTTTATTTTCTGTCCGAAGGACAAACTGTATTCCTATACTCTCACTTCGCCTGGAACCGCCTGAGTTTGGCCTGAAGCCCGGGTCGCTCCAGTACTTTCATGTTGACCAAATACTCTGGCACCTCGCCGCGAGCGATCTGCGTTGCCTGGCGGATTTTGCCACACCAGGTCGTCTTATAGAATTCATCGGTATGACACAGCGAGTGCGGAGTGACCACGACATTGTCCATTTTGAGCAGCTGGTTGTCCGGATCGACGGGCTCCTGCTCGAAGACGTCGAGGCCGGCGCCCTGGATTTGACCGTCCTGCAGCGCCCGGATCAGCGCGTGCTCGTCGACCACGGCACCTCGAGAGGTGCTGATCAGATA
>JAYYUU010000302.1:0-5144 GCA_036343835.1 Candidatus Latescibacterota bacterium
CCATCACCGGGATTTTGGTGTTGTGCATGATGTACTGGACGAACTCGTTGCCGCCGCGCGGGATAATCAGATCGACGAGGCCTTCCTGGTCCAGGAGCGCGCGGACCTCTGCGCGGCCCTCCAACAGCGCCATCCAGCCTGCGGGAATCCCCCCAATCCCCGCGGTGGCCTCGCGCATCACCTCGGCCAGTACCCGGTTGGTCGCCGTGGCCTCGCGGCCCCCCTTGAGCAGAGCGGCGTTGCCCGACTTGAGGCAGATCGCGGCGATCTGCACCAGGGCGTCGGGGCGCGACTCGAAGATCACCCCGATCACTCCGATGGGGACCGTCACCCGATAGAGATTGAGCTTCTCGTCCAGTTCGGTTGCACCCTGCGTCTGGCCCAGCGGGTCGGGTTGCGCACCGACGCTGCGCACCATCTCCACCGTGCCGGCGAATTTGCGCCCGCTCAAATCGAGCCGCTTGAGCAGCGGCATATCCAGCTCGCCCTTTGCGACCAGCGCCTGGCCGGCTTCCATGTCCTCTGCATTGGCCGCGAGGATCCGCTCCTCGTTTGCTGCCAACGCCTGGGCAATCGCCTCCAGAGCCTGGTTGCGCACCTCCCCTGAAGTCACGGCCAAAACCCGCGACGCCTCGCGCGCTACCAGCGCCATCTTCCTCACCTGGTCCGACATCTCAATCCGCCTCGGCGACGCGGGCGGTGGCCGCGCCCATTATCGCTTGCAAGGTCTGGCCCAGCCGCTGCGGGTCCTCGACCTTGCCCTCGCCCAATAATACGAAATCTACCAGGAAATGCGCCCAGTCGTCCAACTGCTCCGAGCTGCGGTCCCGCTTGAGCACCGCGGCCATATTGCGCACGATCTCGTGTTTTGGGTTGATTTCCAACAGCCGCTGATTGGCCTTGAACTCGCGGTCGGCCATCTGCATCAGCCGCTCCATGTTCTGGCTCAGACCGCCCTCGGGGGCGACCAGCACGCAGGGGCTGTCGGTCAGCCGCTTGGACTCGACCACGTCCGAGACTCGACCTTCGAGCTTCTTTTTCAGGAAGTCGATCAACTCGATGGTCTCGGCCTTCTGCTCGTCGTCGACCCCTTCCAGTTTGAGCTCTTCCTCCTCGGCCCCCAGATCCAGATCCGCCGCGTCGATGGCCTGAAATTCCTTGTCGGCGAATTTCTGCAGGCCCTGGATCACCCACTCGTCGACCGGCTCGTCCAGATAGAGCACCTCTAAGCTCCGCTGGCGGAAGGTCTCCAACAGCGGGCTCTGGGCGATCGACTCTTTGCTCTCGCCGGCCAGGTAGAAGATCTTCTCCTGCTCGCTCTGGATGCGGTCGACATAGGTCTGCAGCGAGACATAGGTATCGGCGGCGTCCTCCAGCGAGGAGTGGTAGCGCAAGAGCCCGGCGAGCTGTTCTTTGTGCGCGAAATCCATCGCCACGCCTTCCTTGAGCACCGCGCCGTAGGCGCGCCAGAACGTCAGATACTGCTCCTCGTTCTTCTTGGCCATGCCTTCGAGCATGCTGACGATTCGCCGCACCAGGGTGGCGCGGACTTTGGCGATAATGGGGTTTTGCTGCAGGCTCTCGCGCGAGACGTTGAGCGGCAGGTCGTCGCAGTCGACCACCCCGCGCACGAAGCGCAACCACAGCGGCAAGAGTTCCTTGCAGTCGTCCTGGATAAAGACCCGCTTGACATGCAGGTTGAGCGAGATTTTTGGCTCCGGGTTGGAGAGCCACTGCGCCGGCGAGTGCTTGGGGATATAGAGCACGGCGTAGAACTGGATCGGCACGTCGACGACCACGTGCTCGCGCGCCAGCGGCTCGTCCGGGTCGCTGGTTAGATGGGTATAAAATTCGTGGTACTGCTCGTCGGTGATTTCGTTGCGCGGTCGGGTCCACAGCGCCGCAGTGTCGTTGACTTGCTTGCCAGCGACCTTGATCGGATAGGACACGAAGTCGGAGTGCTTGCGGATCACCGTCTCCAACTTGTGGGCGTCGAGGAATTCCTCGCAGTCGGAGCGGATGTAGATCTTGATCTCGGTGCCGCGCTCGGCCTTGTCGGCCTTGGCCAAAGTATAGGCCCCGTCGCCGGTGGATTCCCACAGCACTCCCTCGGCGTCCGGGTCGGCTGAGCGCGTGGTCAACACCACCCGGTCGGCGGCCATAAACACCGAGTAAAACCCCACCCCGAACTGCCCGATCAGCTTGAGCTTCTCCTGCTCGTCCTCGGCGTCGGCGTCGGCCAGCTTCTGGGCGAACTCCGCCGAGCCCGAACGAGCGATGGTGCCGATATTATCGTTGACCTCGTCGCGGGTCATGCCGATGCCCCGGTCGCGAATCGTCAGCGTCTTGTTGCTGGACGAGACTTCGATCTCGATATCCAATTCGGCGTCGGGATCGAGGATATTCTTGTCGATCAGCGCGCGGCGATGAATCTTGTCCAGCGCGTCGGAGGCATTGGAGATCAACTCGCGCAGGAAGATTTCCTTCTGGGTGTAGAGCGAGTGGATAAGCAGGTGCAGCAATTGCTGGACTTCCGTTTGGAAGCTCCGCTCTTCGACATTGGGATCGTCGGTTTTGATATCTTCAGACATCTTGTCACAACTCCTTGTATTTCCTTATGTACAGGAGATAAGTCCATATGTATTATACAGACTGAGGAATGTACGGAAGATCCCCCGCTTGGCAAGTTCGGGTCGGCGCCCTTGTAATTGGGGCGCGACGGCCTATTTTTGGGGTCTGTGGAAAACTACGACCTAATCATCGTCGGCGGCGGGCCCGCCGGTGCCACCGCCGCCCTCTACGCCCAGCGCCAGGGGCTCACCACCCTGTTATTGGACAAGGAGCGCTTTCCCCGCGACAAGATCTGCGGCGACGCCCTCTCCGGCAAGACCGTGGCCATCCTCCACGAGTTGGCGCTCTTCGAGGAGGTGTGCGACCTGCCCGGCGCCGCCATTACCCGCATCGTCTTCGGCAGCCCCGACGCCACCGCCGCCGACATCGACCTGAGACGCTACGACCTGCGCAACCGTCTCACCGGCCGCACCCTGCCGATGGAGGGTTTCGTCATCCGCAGGGAAGTCTTCGACCACTTCCTCTTCAAAAAAGCACGCGCGGCGGCCCACCGCACTATCGAGGGCTTCGCCGTGCGGGATCTCTTGCGGGAAGGCGAACAGGTCTGCGGGGTACGGGGACGCTCGGAGGACGGCGCCGAACTAGAATTCCACGCGCCGCTGGTCTTAGGCTGCGACGGCTTCAACTCGATCGTCGCCCGCAAGGGCGGGCTCTACCGCCACGAGAGCCGCCACTGGATGGTAGCCCTGCGACAGTACTTCGAGGGGGTCAAAGGCCTGAGCGACCAGATCGAGCTGCACTTTATCGACGAGGTGCTGCCCGGCTATTTCTGGATCTTCCCCATCGAGGGCGACCGCGCCAATATCGGTATCGGCATGGGGCACCACGACATCAAAGCGCACGGCATTCACCTCAAGGACGCGCTGGTGGCCGCCATCGAGAGCCCGACTTTCCGCCAGCGTTTCAAAGACGCCCGCCCCTTGGAAGACCCCGTCGGTTGGAACCTGCCCGTCGGCTCCAGGCGCCGACCCGCCCACGGTCATGGCTTCCTGCTGCTGGGCGATGCGGCCAGCCTGATCGACCCCTTCACCGGCGAGGGCATCGGCAACGCGCTCTACTCGGCCCGCTTCGCCGTCGAGACCGCCGTCGAGGCCAAAGCGGCCACCGACTATTCGGCTGGCTTTTTGCGTCGCTACGAGGACCGGCTCTGGGACTCGCTGGGCAACGAGCTCAAAATGAGTACCAAGCTTCACAACCTGGGCCGCTGGCCCTCGCTGATGAATCTGGTTATCCGCAAAGCGGCCAAAAACGCCGAGGTCAGCGACCTGATCTGCGGCATGATGGCCAACGCCGTGCCGCGCAAGATCCTGACCAACCCGCTGTTCTATCTGCGGCTTTTATTCAGGTGACTCGGGATTCGTCCGACCAATCCGGCGTAGAGCGATTTTTCGGACCTGCCTCAGTGCGCCAAAAAGGGCAATGGCCAATTGACGTGCCCCGGTGGTCGGCCCTTTTCCACCGCTGCCCAATACGCGTCGAGCGCGCCCTCCTGCAACAGACAGACCATCGCCGCCTCACTCGACTCGGCGCTGGTGCTTGCCCACGCCGGGTCGAGCGCGTTTTGCGCCAGCCAACCCGCGGGGTGGTGTTCGAGCTTGTCGGGCCGGAGCTTGGCAAGCACTTGCCGCACCGCTTGCGGATCTTCGGCCAATAGCAGCGCGAGCTGATCGCGTTGCCGGGCCGCGCGCATGGTATAGGCCACCCGCCGCCCGTCCGCGTCGCGCCAGACCAGCGCGTCGATTCCCGACAGGCGCCACTCCCCCAACGTCGCCCCCCATAGCCAGCCGAAGTCCACATCGGCCAACTCGGCTTCTAATCGTTCCACCAGCCAGGGCAGGTCCGCCGGCTGCACCGGTCGGCTGTCCAGGGCCAGCGTTGGCTCGGGCAAATTCTCCACGTCGACTTCGACCTTGCTAAAGCCAAACGAACGCGTCTGATAGCCATAGCGGGGATAGTACGACGAATGCCCTAATAAAAAGGCGAATACATAACCTTCCTGTCGTCCCAGTTCATGCCCGTAGTTGAGTATTTGCCCGCCGATCCCCCGGCGCTGAAAATCCGGCCCCACCGCCACCGGCCCCACCGCCAGCGCCCGCACCATCCCGCCCATCAGCCGCAGGCGCACCGGGCTGAACAGCGCGTGCCCAACCATTTCCTCGCCATGCCACGCCGCCACCGAAAAACGCCGGTCGTAGCGCGGATAAACCGCCCGCATATCATCGATAATTTGCCCTTCGTCGGCGTGGCGGAAGGCCCGGCAGTTGACGACATTAATCGCCTCCTCGTCGCCGGGTAGTTCGCCGCGTATCTGTATTTCAGCCAATTTCCTATCCCCTACTTTGAGAGTCCTGTACTACATCGGTTGCGGATGCACATATAAAAATGGCTGTGGAGCACTCCCCGCAACCATCGGCACTTGCCCTGCTGTTCCCGATCCCTACCCCTGCTGCGCCAGCGCCTCAACTACCGCGCCGTTCGCGCCGGATGGCCGTAGCCCATATGAATCTCCCGCA
>JAYYUU010000303.1:0-12456 GCA_036343835.1 Candidatus Latescibacterota bacterium
TCGACGGCGACCAGATCGCGCCCTTTATGCTCAAGGATCTCTTCGCCTTTATGCCCCTGCTCGCCGAGCTGGGCTTGCTCGCCGAGTACGCAGGCCCCGACCTCACAACGCGCCTCCCAGGCCCCCAACTACAGACTGGAAGCTAAGGCGATGTGGCTCGGTTTTTCGGCCGCCTTCATCGGCATGTTCTACGCACTGGTCAAATTCCTCACCTTCTACCAGTTGCGCCAACTCAACAACACCCTCATCAGCAGCCAGCACGAGTCGCAAAAGACCCAGCAACGCCTGGAGCAACTGAACGAAAAGCTAAAGATCGAGCACTCTAAAAAACGCACCATCGAGCACGAGATAAAAGATCTCGCCAAACGCAACGACCAGCTCCATGCCCGGCTCCAGGCCGACTTGCCCAAAGGGATCTTGCCCCAACTCAAGCGCTGCAGGGCACTCGTGGCCGAAAACACCGTCCGCGAATACAAAATGCTCCACGACCTTCAACTCATCGACCGCGTCAGCGAGGCCCTGGAGCCGAGGTCGCTGCTGCTAGTCCGCTTCCCCCCGGACGAAGCGGGCGCCGAGGTCGTCGCGCCCCTTGTCGAGGCATTGAAAATCGCCGAGATGAGCTACCACGGTCCCACGGAAAGTGAACTGGTCAGCTATGCGGCTAACCCGCACGCAGCTCTGGATTTGTGGCAGGCCTACCGCCCACAAATCCAGGGCGAGGCCCTCCCCTGCGCCGTGCTCTATGCCGGCGTGCAACTAACCGAGGAAAAAAGCGAGATCAATCGCCTCTTCGCCCGCAACCTGCAACAGGCCGCCAAACTTCTCGACCAGGCCCCCGCCGGCGACCTCCTGCTCAACGAAGCCGCCTACGACGAATTGGCTCCCGAGCAACGCCAGGCGATCAAAGCGCTGGCACCGGGTCTCTTTTTATATCGGGCTAAGGCAGGCTGAGATGCTCGAAATTTTCTACATCCTCTTGCTGGTCGTCTTCGGCGGCCTGATCATCGTCACCATGACCCAATACGGCGTGCGCAGGGGCATGCTCAAGGATCAACTCGACAATCTGCGCGAAAAAACCGAGCTCCAGCAGGCCCGTCTCCAGGCCAATGGCGAAGAGTTTGACACCATCGTCCTCGAGCTCGAAATTTTGCAACAGGAGCAAGACTCGCTCGAGGCGCAGGCAACCTGCATGGGCAACCTTGACCAGTTCAATACCACGACCCCCGTCAAAAAAGAAAAAAATGACCACCGACCAACTCGCCTCGTTGCACCCCGCCATCTATGAGAATCTGGTCGATTTGGCCCTGCGCGAAGACCTGGGCGCGATCGACGTCGACTGCGACCTGACCGCCGCCTGGACGGTGGACTCCGCTGCAGAGGACCGCGCCCGCATCATCGCCCGTCAGCCGGGCGTCGTCGCCGGCATCGAGATCGCCCGCGCCGTCTTCGCCCGTCTCGACGATGGCATTTCCTTTCTCGCTCAGGTCGAAGATGGAGCCGAAGTCGCAGTAGACCATGCGTTGATCCAGCTGCAGGGCCGCGCCCGCGCGCTTTTAGCCGGCGAGCGCACCGCGCTCAATTTTCTCCAACAACTCTCCGGCGTCGCCACCCTCACCCATCGCTTTGTCGCCGCCGTCGCCGCTACATCCGCCCAGATCACCGACACCCGCAAGACCACCCCGGGCTGGCGCCAGTTGCAGAAGTGGGCCGTGCAATTGGGCGGGGGCGTCAACCACCGCATGGGGCTCTACGACGCGGTGTTGATCAAGGAAAACCACGCGGCGGCCACCGGCGGAACAGGTGCGGCCGTGGCCAAAGCCCGCCTTGAGGCGCTGGACCGGGCGGTGCCGATCTTCGTCGAAACCGAAGACCTCGACGAAGTCCAGGACGCCCTCTCGGAAGGGCCCGACCGCATCATGCTCGACAATATGGATGCCGACACCATGCGCCGAGCGGTAGATTTGATCCGCAGCACCCATCCGACAATCGAAATCGAGGCCACCGGCGGCTACACCCTGGAGACGGTGCGCGAAGCAGCCGATACCGGCGTCGATCTCATCTCCATCGGCGCGCTGACCCACTCGGCGCCGGCGCTGGATATGAGCATGCTCTTTGCGGGCAAATAAAAACGCGGACCGCGAGGACCGCGCAACTCACTGACCACCGTGGATCAGGCTTCTTTCCACTTGCAATAGGGATTGTGCACCAGGTTGGCATTGTAATAACGCGGATCTTCCGACACCTCCTCGCCGATCCAGGGCGGCGACTGGACCACCTCGTCCTCGCGGTCCAGTTCGACTTCGGCGACTACCAGCCCTGCGTTTTCGCCCGCGAATACGTCGACCTCCCAGGTCTTGCCCGCCCAATCTAAGGTATGGCGCGTCTTTTCGATCAGGGGCCGCTCGCACAGTTCCGCCAGCATCTCCTCGGCGTCGGCGAGCGGAATTTCGTACTCGTATTCGCTGCGCGCAATACCCTTGTTTTGCCCCTTTAGCGCGATCACCGCCCGCTCGCCCTCAATCCGCACGCGCACGACCGTCTCGTCCCGGGTGGCGATATAACCCTGTTTGAAAGCCACGCCCCCCAGTTGGCTCAGAAAGGAGCGGTCGGCGACCAGGTATTTTCTTTCGATCTCTTTAGGCATAATCGGCCAAGTGTAGCGATGGCATCTCCCCTTCGCTATTTTGACAATACGCACTGCAGGCACTGCTGGAAAAATCGCCGTCAAGTCGGCCAGAACCTCGTCTGTCCGCTGGACGGACAATGCGGCGAAACTCGTCCGCGCGATGCCAATTTCGCCAGGGAAAGGCCGATGGTCTTGTTGGCCGCTGCCGCGGGGACCTTTTCCAGATTCATGCGCGACAGGGCAAAGTTGATGCACTCACAAGCGCCCTTTGACGAATCGGCCAGCGTATAGTCGAATTCGAAAATTACTGATTTGGATTGAAGCATCGGCTGGGCTGAATTTTACTTGACGCCATACCAGCGGCTCTGCTATGTCGTCCTGTCAGCTTGCCCATCCTTCCCGCCCCCCACCGCTATCACCGCCGTCGTCTGCTGCTGGGTATTCACCAGATTGTAGAAGATCCCCTCCTGCCCCATCAGCTCCTCGTGCGTCCCCACTTCGGCGACCTTGCCCTCGTCTAAGACCACCAACCGGTCGGCATTGCGCAAAGTCGAGAGCCGGTGCGCGATGGCGAAGGTCGTCCGGCCCTGGACCAACCGCTGTATCGCCTCCTGCACCTTCTTTTCAGTCGGTGTGTCCACCGACGAAGTCGCCTCGTCCAAAATCAGAATCTTCGGGTCGTACAGAATTGCGCGGGCGATGGAGATCCGCTGTTTCTCGCCGCCCGATAGCTTGTCGCCCCGCTCGCCGACTTTGGTGTCGTAGCCATCGGGCTTCTGCACGATGAACTCGTGCGCGTTGGCCGCTTTGGCCGCGCGCATCACCTCCTCGAAACTCGCCTCGGACCGGGCATAGCTGATATTTTCATAAATCGACCCGTTAAACAGAAACGACTCCTGCGCCACCATGCCGATCTGACCGCGCAGATCCTCGAGCCTGATCCCCCGGATATCCGTCCCGTCGATTAAGAGCCCGCCGCGATCGACATCGTAGAACCGGCAGATCAGATTGATCAGCGTGCTCTTGCCCACCCCCGACTTACCGACTAGCCCGATCATCTCCCCCGGCTCGACGACCAGATCGACCCCCTTGAGCACCGGCTTGCCCGGATCGTAGCCGAAGAAGGCGTCCTTGAACTCCACCCGGCCTTCCAGTGCGGGCAGGGGCACCGCATCGGGATCGGTGAAAGACTCGGGCGTGGCGTCGATGACCTCGAAAATCCGCTCGGCCCCGGCGAAGGAACGGGAGAGCATATTGTTGGCGTGAGTGAAAAACTGAATCGGCCGGTAGAGCTGCCAGATATAGCTGATAAAGGCCATCAGCACGCCCAGGGTCAACTCCCCGCCGAGGATCTGCCGCCCGCCGAAATACCAGACCAGGAAGATCCCGAAGCTCATCACGAAATTCGATACCGCGTAGAGCACCACCCAGACCCGCTCGGCGGTGACGACGGTCTGCCACAGGTCTTCGTTGCGCAGCGAGAAGCGCTGCTCCTCGCGGTCTTCCTGGGCGAAGGCCTTGACGATGCGGATGCCATTGATCGACTCGTTGAGATGCGAGGTGAGCCGCGACCACTTGGTACTCCAGCGCCCCCAGTGCAACCGCATGAGCTTGAAGCGCTTGAGGCTCGCGACCACGATAAAGGGCGTCGGCGCCAAAACCAGCAGCGTCAACTGCCAGTTCATATAGAGCATGAGGCCGAAGATCCCGAAGAATAGCAGGACATTGGAGATCACGAAGGGGATGAAGAACAATAGCATCATCTCCAGGCGATCCGAGTCCTGCATAAAGCGCGAGATCAGGCTGCCGACCTGGCGCTTCTCGTAAAAGCGCAATGGCAGAAACTGTAGATTCTGATAGAGTTGACCCCGCACATCGCGGGTTGACCACGCCGAAAGGTCGGAGCGCATAAAGCCGATGAATAGATCGATCCCCCAACCCAAGAGCTGCGCGCCCAACAACCCACCAACCAGCAACCCCAACAGCCCAATCCCCTCCTCAAAATCCAGTTTTCCCATCGAGGCCGGCGTCAGCACGTCGTCGATGATATGCTTGATCACATAGGGCGGCAACAACCCGATGGCGGTCGTCACCAGCGACCCGAGCATCAGGGCCAGAACCCTGGACTTGTAGGGCAGCAGAAAGGAGACGATGCGCTTGAAGGTGGTCCACTTCGACAGGCAGAACGGGCAAAAACCGTCTTTTTCGGGCAACAGCCGGTCGCACTTTTCGCAGCGGGTGCGTTCGACAACAGTGGGCAGTTCTGGATCTTCACCCGCAGAGAGCCGGCCGATCCCGGCGGCGACTTCGACAAATTTGGGGTGCAGCGAGTTCGAATAGTGCAAATAGGACGGAGGCCCCTCGTTGCGCGCTACTTCGAGAAAGCCACCCCCCACCAGCTGCTGGACCTGAGCCCCCTGCACCTGGCCGATCGGCAACTGTTCGATCCCGGCGGTGCCATTGGTGGAGATGAAGTACAACTGTTTATCCGTCGCCACCAGCCAGCGCTCGCCGTAGACCCGGTCATCAACCATATCGGTGGCGACCTGGATATGGACCACTTCCCCCTCGCCGCGCACCCCGTTTAGCTTGTGCTCGACAGCGGGCGGCGGCGTCTCGATAAAAGGCCGATCTAAAACGGGCGTTTCCACATTCAATCGTTTATCGCGATGATTTCGGCCACTTCGCGCTGCAAGCGCACCAACTCGGCGAAGCGGCCGTCCCGCTCCAGCAGCTCATCGTGGGTCCCCATCTCCACGATCCGCCCCGCCTCTAGCACCACCAACCGGTCGGCATTGCGCAAGGTCGAAAGCCGATGCGCGATGGCGAAGGTCGTCCGGCCCTCGATCAGCCGCGCAATCGACTCCTGGATCTGCTGCTCGGTCTCGACATCGACCGATGAGGTCGCCTCGTCGAGGATCAGCACTCTGGGGTCGTGGAGGATCGCGCGAGCGATGGCGACCCGTTGCCGCTCGCCGCCGGAAAGCCCCGCCCCGCGTTCGCCGATGTGGGTGTCGTAGCCGTCGGCTTTGGCCATGATGAACTTGTGGGCATTAGCCGTCCGCGCTGCGGCCATGATCTCGGACAACTCGGCACCGGGTTTGCCATAGCTGATATTGTCGGCGATGGTCCCCGAAAAGAGCACCGGCTCTTGCGGCACGATCCCGATCTGCGCGCGCAAATCCTGTAGTTTAATCTTGCGGATATCGACCCCGTCTATCAACAGCGCGCCCCGGTCGACATCGTAAAATCGACTCACCAAGTTGATCGTAGTGGTCTTGCCCACACCCGAGCGGCCGACCAACCCAATCATCTCGCCCGGCCCGACCTCCAGCTCGATATCGTGCAGCACTGGCTTGCTCTTATCGTAGCCGAAAGTCACCGCGTCAAAGCGCACCCGCCCCTCCATCCGGGGCATGGCCACCGCCTCCGGGTCTTCATAGGATTCGGGCGGCGCGTCGATGACTTCGAAGATCCGCTCGGCCCCGGCAAAGGCGCGGGTCATCCAGGAATTGACCTCGGCGAACCACTCCAGGGGACCGTAAACCAGCCACATGTAGTAGTAGATCGCCATCAAGGTACCCAAAGTCAGCTCGCCGCGCAGCACCTCGGAGCCGCCGAAATACCAGACGATGAGAATCCCCAAACTCGTGACCAGCCCCATCGTCGACGACAGCACCATCCAGTTGCGCGAAGTGCGGCGAGCAACCTCACCCAGATAATCATTGCGCTCGGCAAAGGCCTTGAGCTCGCGCGATTCCTGGGCAAAGGCCTTGACCACGCGAATCCCGTGCAGCGCCTCGTTGAGCCGCGATCCCAATTGCGACCAGCCGCGGCTGTATTGATTGAATATCTTGCGCATCCGCCGCCAGAACAAAATGCTCCACAATAGCATCAGCGGCACGGGCACCAGAATAAAGAGCGTGATCTTCCAGCTCATCGAAAATAGAAAGCCCAATATCCCGACGATCATCAGCCCTTCGATAATCAGATAGGGCAAACCGTCGACGAGAAAATCCTGCATCATCTCGGCGTCGCGCGAAACCCGCGAGATCAGCCCGCCGACCGAGCGCTTGTCGTAGAATTGCAACGAGAGCATTTCCAACCGGCGATAGAGGTGGGCGCGAATATCGGTCGTCACCCGCGCCCCGAGCCAGGCCACCACCCAGTGGTGGACGAGTTCGGCACCCCAACTCCAGATCCTCACCCCAATCAACACCAGCACCAATAGCCCCAGCAGGTCGAAGCGATCGTCAAGCGTTGCGCTACTGCCCACCGCCGGCGCCAATACATCGTCTACCAGGTGCATGGTCACCAGCGGCGGCATCAACTCGGCGGCGGTCGTAGCGACCGACGCGACGGCCAAAATCGCCGCCCGGCTTTTGTAGGGCACCATATAGGCGGCGATCCGCCTGAGGGTCGCTAGCTTTCTTATACAGGCGGGGCAAATGCCGTTTTTCTCAGGGAGCAGGCGGTTGCACTTTTCGCAGCGGGTGCGGTCGAGGGCGGCATTGATAAAGAAGGGCTCGCCCTTGCGCAACTGCTCGATACCGCGAGCTACTTCGGAAAACTTGTCGGCCATCGAGCCCGAATAGGGCACCGAGAGCGGCGGGGCCGCCTCGCGCTCGATCTCCAGCCGCCCGCCGCCAATGAGTGGCTCGGTCCTGGCGACTTTGATCTGATCTACCGCCACCTCGGCCAGACCGTCCTCCCCCGCCTCGGGGACGACCACTACTCGCTCGGGTGTAACCACCACCCACTGCGCGCCAAAAGTGCGCTCGGCGGTCAGGTCGGAATGGACCTGAATCAGCACGTCCTCGCCTGCAGTCAAAGCGAGTTTGGCAGCTACGGCATCAGGAGGAACTTCGAGCAGTCTGGGGGTATCGTCTGATTTCTGCATAGAGTACAAAAAGGCCGCAGATTGTATCCCTGCGGCCTGAAAAACCTAGTCTCGCGCTAGTTGTAAAGGGCCTACTACGAAAGGTAGATGCCCCTTTATACCATGTCAAATATCTTTACAGGGGACTAACTCTGCCAACCAAACGGCGTAAGCGCCCTGATCTCCCGCACCTGGGCGGCAACTTCGTCGGCCGAGGCATCGAGCAGAGCCTGGCCCTTTTCCGCCGTCGACGGGCGCGGGTCGCCGACCCCGCCGTGGCGGGTGCGCTGGTCGAAGCGATGATACGAGGCCACTCCGGGCACTCGCATTCCCTCGCGCTCCCCATCGGCGTCGAGTTGATCGGTGCGCACCAGCTCGGGGCGCATCGCCAGCACCATCGAGGTCTCGGTCTCACCCGCGTGTCCCGACCCGCCCCCACCCAACTCCCTGATCTTATCGAGCTGGTCACCCGCAGCCCAGGCCCAGCGGCTGTAAAACTCGGCCTCCTGATCGCCGTAGCGCTCCATCAGCCGCTGCAATAACACCGAAATATTGGCGCCAGTGCCGCCGTGGCTATTCTGGATCAAGATCTTTTTGAAGCCATAGCCGACCATCGAGGCGACGATATCCATCAGCAGCAGCAGATGGGTCTCCGAAATCGCGCTGATCGTGCCGGGATAGCGGATGTGGTGCTGCGAATAGCCCAGCCACTGCACCGGCAATACCAGCACCTCGTCGGGCACCCGCTCGTGCACCCGACGGGCCACTTCGCCGCCGATCATCGAATCGGTGAACACCGGCAGGTGCAAACTGTGCTGCTCGCAGGAAGCCACCGGCATCAATACCACGATATCGCGCGGCAGCGCATCGATTTCGGGCGAGGTCATTTCGGCGAGCATCATGCGATTATCCTCCTGCTAGACGTTTTTCCAGCCCTCGGGCTAGATCGCCGCATTTGACGCCCACCACCTGGGCGTCCTCGCGGCCAAAAGCCCGGGTCAGGGCCTGGATGGGTTCAACCTGAAAAACGCGCGTGCCATGCATTTGCAACCCGGCCAACTCGCGCAGGGTCCGCTGCGCCAGGTCGCCGCTTAGGAAGACATAGGCCAGTTTGCCCGCCCGGCGCACCGCCGACAAACCGACGACCGTGTCGCCCGAGCGGCAACCAATCCCCAACAACGACGCCAGAGCCCGAGCCCTGACGTCATCGAGCTGGGGCAGATCCGGCTCAGACAAAGACCGGCTTGACGGGCTTGGACCCGCGTGCAGCCGAAATATTGGCCGCCTCCAACACCCCGATCACCCGGCCCGCCGACTCGGGCGTAATCACCAATTTTGCTCGGCCCATCAGGTGTCTGTATACATTCTCGTAATAGGCGTCCCAATTCGACTCGGCGAAGGGCACCTCGGTGTTCATCTGGCGACCATTGACGATGGTCTTGACCAGATATTTGCCGCCGATGTCCTCTATTGACCCCCGCTCACCCAATACCCGCCAGCGCGGCCTGGAGCTCATTGAGAGATTGGACATCGTCAGGGTCGCGGTGCAGCCGCTTTTAAAGCGCAAGGTGTATTCGGAGTGGTCCTCGTTATCGTATTTCTTCCACTCCTTGTTTTTGACCTGATAGCCGCTGACCCAATCGACCTGCTCGGGCACGATATTCAAAATCCAATCGGTGAAGTGCGCGCCCCAGTCGTAGATGGCCCCGCCCGAGATCTTCTTGTTGGAGCGCCACCAGGTCCCCTGCTCGCCATAGCCGTAAAACCCGGCCTCGACGCGGAAGACCCGGCCGATGATCTTCTCCTTGCGGATCAAATCGCGCAGCACCACGAAGTCGCCATCCCAGCGCCGGTTGTGGAAGGTGGAAATCATCACCTTCTTCTTCTTCGCCGCAGCTAACATCTGCTTGACCTCGGCGCTGGTAATGGCCAGGGGCTTTTCGCAGACCACGTTGACCCCGGCGCTCAAGCACTGCACCGCCAGCTTGGCGTGGGTGTTGTGCGGGGTGATGATCGTCACTAGGTCCAAGTCGGCGCCGCGCAGCATATTGCCCACGCTGCCATAGGTCTTGATCCCGGGAAAATCCTCCGTCGCCACCGCCCGCCGCGCCGGGTCTAACTCGCAGACGGCGGCCACTTCCATGCATTTGTTTTTTGCCATCGAGGTCAGGTGCAGTCGGCCCATATTGAAGGCGGCGCCATAGCCGACAACACCGGTGTGCAAGGACCCTTTAGCATCTTTCTTCGCCTTAGCCATTTTCACTCCCATTCGCGAGGTTAATACAGTTCTAAAAAATGCGATGGTTCACTAGCAAGCCTCACGCTGCATCTAATTGCGCTCTTCAAGGCTAAAAAACCTCACCCATCCGGTCAACACGCCGCAGCGATCCTAACTCGGCCTGATGCGCAACTTTCGCTGCCCCTTTTCCTCCACCAGCCGCATATCCACCCGCCCGCGTTCCGCCACAATCGCCACCGCCTCCTCCCCCAGTCGCCCCTCGACGCCGGAATACAGTGGGCGGCGCAACGCATCTAGGATGATTTGCGATTATTTATTTTCATTCTATGGCGTCTAGCATTAGCCGCTAAAGCTGGGCGCGGCCAGTCGGGTCACGGGGGGCGACCTCGGAAACTCTAGCGATTTCCGCGATGACCTATAAATAGAGACTTACACTAACAATACTGTGGACACTTTTTATAAGTGATTGATTTACAATGATTTACGTAATTTGATATAAAAATCATAAATCGTTGTTTTTACGTCACTTATGGATTTCATGACAGCTCAAATTGGCCGTTTTTCTCGAAAAGTGTCCGAACTATTGACTAATTTATGCGAAAATATAAATTCAAGTCCATTCTACACCGAGAAATAGCTTGTTTCCAAGCCAACCTCGCATTATATAAAGCCCTTAGTGGTCACACGGCAAGCATCAGGAGGTAGGTGATGGAAGGACAATTGGGGAGAAAAGACCTGCGTTTTATCGGCGTTTGTCTACTCGTCGCCGTCGTCAGCCTGATCATCGGCGTCCACTATTTCTACCGGGCTTTTCCCGAAGCCTCAATCGACTTCCGCGTCACTCGCGACGAAGCGCGAGCGCAGGCCGCCGCCTTTTTAGCCACCCGCGACTTCGATCTTGCCGACTACCGCCACAGTGCCATCTTCCGCTACAACGACCAGACCAAGACCTTTCTCGAGCGCGAGCTCGGGCTCGAGGAGGCGACTAAGACCATCGGCCAGCCGGTGCAATTGTGGCGCTGGAGCCACCGCTGGGTCCGCGAGTTGGAGAAGGAGGAATTCCGCGTCGATATCACCACCACCGGCCAGCTCGTCGGCTTTAGCCACCTGATCGAAGAAGAAGCCCCCGGCGCCAGCCTGGAAGAATCTACCGCGCGCAATCTGGCCGAAACCTTTCTCACCACCGCGCTCGGCCGCGATCTCGCCGCGCTCGAATTCGTCGAAGCCATAGCCAGCGAACGCCCCGAGCGCATCGACCACACCTTTACGTGGAAATTGCGCGACTTCGCCGTCGGCGAGGGCACTTATCGCGTCTTCGTCAATATCCAGGGCGATCAGATCGGCGGTTTTGGCGAATATCTCAAAGTTCCCGAAGCCTGGCAGCGCGATTTCACCGAATTGCGCTCGCGCAACCAGGCCACGGGGATGGCCGCCAGCCTCTTCCTGATCTTGACGATGCTGGCGATGCTGGCGGTGTTTTTCGGCCGGGTCCGCGGCCAGGATATCCGCTGGAAGACCGCGCTAATTTTCGGCGCGATCGCCGCCGTCCTAACGCTGCTGGCCGAACTCAATAACCTGCCGATCACCGAATTCAACTACAACACCACCGACACCTACGGCTCTTTCCTGACCAGCCAACTGCTCCTCAGCCTGCTCTCGGCCATCGGCCAGGGCATTCTCATCTTCTTCCTAACCGCCGCAGCCGAACCGCTCTACCGACGCCACTACCGCGGGCAGATCCAACTCGGGGCCCAATTCACCTTCACCGGCATGCGCACCAAGCGCTTCCTGCTGGGCACCATCCTCGGTCTGACGCTGACCGCCTTCTTCTTCGCCTATCAGACCATCTTCTATGTCGTCGCCGACCACTTCGGCGCCTGGAGCCCGGCACAGATCCCCTATAGCGAGATGGTCAACACCTATATCCCCTGGATCATGGTGCTATTGATCGGCTTTATGCCCGCCGTCTCCGAGGAATTTATATCGCGGGCCTTTTCGATCCCCTTCTTGCACAAATATCTCAAGTCGCGCTGGGCCGCGGTCGTGCTCTCGGCCATCATCTGGGGCTTCGCCCACGCCGGCTATCCGCAGCAACCCTTCTGGATTCGCGGGGTCGAAGTGGGCATCGCCGGGGTCCTTATCGGCTATATCTTCCTCCGCTTCGGCCTGCTGG
This sequence comes from Candidatus Latescibacterota bacterium, assembly GCA_036343835.1. Taxonomy (GTDB): domain Bacteria; phylum Latescibacterota; class UBA2968; order UBA8231; family UBA8231. The sequence goes on from JAYYUU010000303.1 coordinate 11,918, forward strand.
CGCCCTTAGTTTGGCACTATACCGTCGACGCCCTCTACACCGCGCTGATTCTCCTGCGCTCGTCCAATAGCTACTTCGTCATCTCCGCCGCCATCACCGCCGGCCTGATGTTCGTGCCCCTGGCAGTGGCGCTCTTCCTCTACTTCCGCCAGCGCCAATTCGCCGACCCGGCGCCTCTGCTCAACGAATGCGATATCCCCGACGAAGCCGAGGAAAAAACCGGTGTGCCCGGTGCGGCATCACCCGAATCGCAACTTGCCCCCGCCCCGACTCCCACCTTCGCCTATACTCCGTTTACGCCGCGCCGGATGGGGCTTAGCGCCGTGGTGGTCCTGGCTTCGCTGGGCTTTTTGGCCCTCGATTACGAGAAGCCCTTCGACTTCGTCGACATTGGCCTGACCCGACCCCAAGCCGAAACCAAGGCCATCGCCCATCTCGAGGCGACCGGCGTGGACGCCTCCCGCTACGAGATCGTCACCTTCCACCAAAACCAACCCAATAGCTCGGGCATCAAATACATCCTCGAGCGCGAGCCCGTC
>JAYYUU010000304.1:0-6212 GCA_036343835.1 Candidatus Latescibacterota bacterium
CATGGTGATCGTGTCGCTCAGGCGCGCCGCCTCGATGGCGCCGCCAGCTGACTCCCAACCCGGGCCGCCGAAATGGGCCGACTTGGAGCCGACCAGGTATTCGGGGTAGCGCCCGATCATCTCGGCGCATTTTTGCGGGTCCATGTCGGTGGTGTCCTGCTCGGGCGGGCCGATCATGCCGGCGCCGACGATATTGAGCAGGGCCAAAACCCGCGTTTTGGCGCTCGCGATGATGGTGTCCTTGAAGTGCTCGAAGTCCTTGTAGCCAGCGCCGCCGGTGTCCATACAGGTGGTCACGCCCTGGGGCAGGCAGTGGGGGTCGGGAAAGAGCCAGGCGTCGAAGCCGCCGTAGACGTGGAGGTGGATGTCGAGCAGGCCGGGGGTGATGTAGAGACCGGAGATATCGACGGTTTTTTCAGCTGATCCCGACAGACTGGGGCCGACGGCGGCGACTTTGCCATCTTTTATGGCGAGGTCCATAATGGAGTCGCGGTCGTTTTTGGGGTCGATGAGGTGGCCGCCCCTGAGCAGGATATCGTAGTTCATCGTCATCGGCTCGTTTGCTCCCCTGGTTTAGATATTGGCCGCTAAGGTCGGGAAAAAAGGCAGACGCTGGATTCGGCCGCGATTGCTTTATAAGGGCCGTGCAGGTGCCCCTGTCAACAAATCATGCCCCGGTGCGCCCGGATGCCGTGCAAGGGCGGATTTTCGCCGACCCAGCGGTCATCTACCGGCTCGGAGGCCAATTGGTAGCGCGAATCGGACGACAGGCGGATCTGGTCGGTGTGGTTGTCGGGGCTGGCGTGCATGGTGTGCATGCTGAAGACCAGCAAGTCGCCCATGCGGTATTCGGCGGTTAGCCAGCGACCGCCCAACTCGCGGCGCGTGCCGGCGGGATCGTTAGAATACGAGCCGAAGGTCGGCGATTGCCACTTGGCCTGGCCGCGCTCCTCGCCCGTTAAGTCGCGGCCTTCGTCGCGGGCGTTTTCCACCAGCTGATGGGTGGTGGGGTCGTTTTCGCAATAGCGGTCCACGTCCAACTGGCCATAGGTGGCAATAAGCTCTTCCTGCCGGTGCGAGCCCTCCAATACCAATAGACCCCCCATGTCCATGCTCACATCGCTCAGCGGCGTCCACGAGGTGTAGAGCTGGCGGGTCCCCCGGCCCATATAGACCACGTCGTAATGGGGTTGGGTGCCGTTGCCGCCCGGGGATTTGGTCCTGAACCAGGTATAGTCGAAATGACGCACCGGACCGCCTAAGAAGCCCCGGTAAAATTCCATCATCGGGTCGTCGTAGAGCACCGCGTCTAGCGCGGGGTTGTCGCGCGCGACCTCGGCCATAAAACCGACCCGGGCATCCGCGGCGGCGATGCAGTCTGCAACTGGTCGGCGCGGATCCAATAAACCGGCATCTGCCAGGCGTTGGGCCACTGCGCGCCGGGCGGTAAGCACTGCCTCGCGATCCAAAAGGCCGGGCAGAAAGAGATAGCCGTCTTCTTGCATGCGCTGGCGCAATTCGGCATAGTCACCGCAGGCGTCATCCGAACGGCGCAACGCGCCCAGCGCATCGACCGCGGTTTCCAGCGCCGCGCCTTGAAATGTGAAGGAGTCGGGGATCACGCGCGGAGTGAGGGTGTTTTCTTGTCTGGGCATTGTTATATCGCCTTTGGATATTGGAGCGTTCGTCCTGGTGAATAATATTGGCTCGACAATATAAAACTTAGTTAGTTTCGCTCAAATTGCATACCATAGAGATCGGATGAACTACGGGGAATAGATAGCCAAACTCAACCGGCATCGTGGCTGCCGATTATCCGACCAGCGGAGTTGCGCCTTATTCCTTGACGGCGCCGGAGGTCAGCCCCTGGGTAAAAAATCGCTGGGTGAAGAGGAAGAACAGCACCGTTGGCACCAGCGCGATGACCGAGGCGGCCGAGATATAGCGCCAGTTGACCCCGAAGACCCCCTGGAGGCTGGCCAGCCCCAACTGCAGCGTGTAGAGCTCGCGGCTTTTGAGCACTACCAGCGGCCACAAAAAATCATTCCACTGCGCGACGAAAGTGAAAGCCGCCTGGGTGGCTAGCGCCGGTTTGATCAGGGGCATCATAATCCGGGCGTAGATCGTGAATTCGCTGCAGCCGTCGATGCGGGCGGCGTCCTCTAAATCGGTGGGAATGGTGGTGAAGGCCTGGCGCAACAGGAAGATGCCGAAGGCGTTGACCGCCATCGGCAGGATGACGCCGGCATAGGAGTCGACCAGGCCCAGTTTCAGGGTGACGATAAAGAGCGGTATAAGGAGTACCTGGAAGGGCACCATCGTCGTGGCCAGCACGCAGTAGAGGATGGCCTGGCGGCCGCGAAAGCGCATCCGCGCCAGGGCATAGCCGGTCAGCGAGCAGAAGAACAGGTTGAGCAGGACGGTGGCGATGGCGATGTAGAAGGTGTTGAAGATATAGCGCAAGAAGGGCAGGATATTCCAGGATTTGACGAAGTTGCCCCAGACGATCGGGTCGGGGATCCACTGCGGCGGATAGGCGAAGAGATCGGCCGACTCGGCTTTGAGCGCGGTGGAGAGCAGCCAGGCGAAGGGGGTCAGCAAGACGACGCCCACTCCACAAAGGAGCGCGTAGAGCAAAAGACGTTGCCAGACGGAAGTCGACATCTCAGGCTCCTCCACCGGTGTTGTCGCCGCCAGCGAGGCGAAAGTTGAGCACGGCGAAGACCAGGATGACCAGCAATAAAAAGAGCGAGACCGCCGCCGCGTAGCCCACTTCGAGATATTTGAACCCCAGGGTATAGATATAATACGACAGCAGGTTGGTGCGGTGGAAGGGGCCGCCACCGGTCATGACGTAGACTTCGCCAAAGGTGCGCAGGGCGGCGATGGTGGCGATGATCGAGACGACCAGCGTATAGGGCTTGATGGTCGGGATGGTGACGTGGCGGACCACCTGTCGCCAACCGGCCCCGTCGACGCGGGCGGCTTCCTTGAGGGCGGTGGGGATGCCCTGGAGTCCGGCCAGATAGATGATCATATAGTAGGGCGTGGCCTTCCAGATGGTGACCAGCGCGACCGCAAAGAGCGCGATGGCCGGCTCGGTAAACCAGGCGGATTGGGTCTCGATGCCGAAGAGGCCCAGCAAAGCCTCGGGCACCCCGCGGGTGTCGGCCAGCCAGGAGGGGCCGATAATGCCAAAGCCCTTTAGCAAAGCGTTGAGCAGGCCATCGGCGTTGTAGAGCCACTTCCAGATGATGCCGGCGACGACGATTGAAGTGACGACCGGAATATAGTAGAGGGTGCGGAAGATTTTGATCAGCCGGAGCGAGTTATCGAGCAAGAGCGCCATAAAGAACGAGAGCACCACCAGTGAGGGCACGACGACGGCGGCATAGAGCAGGGTATTGGCCAGCACCCGCCAGAATAATTCGTCGCCCCAGGCGCGGCGGAAATTGTCAAAGCCGACGAAGGTCGGCGGGGTGAAGATATTGTAGCGGTGCAGGCTGAGCCAGAGCGTGTCGAGCAGCGGATAGGCGAAGAAAATACCCAGGAGCAAGAGGCCGGGGCCGACGAAGAAGTATGGGGTATGGCGTCCGTGCACGGTTGCTTATCTCACTGATAGCGGAGCAGGTGGTTCCATTTTTCTTCGATGCGACTCAGCGCCGCATCGGCGCTCTGCTGGCCGGCCAGAGCCTTGGCGAATTCCTCGTGAAGAATGTCTTCCATTCGGCTCCAGCCCACGACGTCGGGTGGGGCCATGACGAAGGAGTGGGGGATATCGGCAGCCGAGAGTTGATTGGCCGCGTCGGCGAGGGTTTTGGCCTCGCGGCGAAAGTAGGGATCGGCGGCGGCTCGTTTGGTCGAAGGCAGGATGGCGACTCGACGGCAAAATTCGAGCTGGTTTTCGTCGTTGGTGACAAAGAGGCCGAAGTCGACGGCCTCTTTGGGGTGGCGCGAAGCTTTGGGCACGACCAGCACCTGGTTGGAGGCCGGCACTCGGCCCAGTTTGCCGCGCGGCATCGGCGCGGTGGCGATCTTTGCTGCGAAGGAGGCGTCGAAGTAGCGGGTGATCCAGCCGCCGGAAAAGGGCAGCATCGCGGCGCGGCCCTCGATAAACCAGTTGACCTCGTCGCGGTGGGCGGCGGCCAGGGCTTCGGGCGGTACGGCGCCGTGCTGGTAGGCGTCGACCCACTTCTGGAAGATGGCTTTGGCCTCGGGGTGATTGATGCGGGTGCGGGTGTAGCCCTCGTCGAAGAGCGGCCAGAATCCGTCGAGGTGCAAGAGCGCCCAGGGCGGGGCGACGAGCGAGGGGTGCAGGCGCCAGGAGACGCCGTATTTGCCGGTGCGCGCGTGGATTTGCCGTCCCATCTGCAGCATCTCGTCGATGGTCTGCGGGGGGCGGTCGGGGTCGAGGCCGGCCTGGGCGAAGAGCGCCTTGTTGTACCACAGCATAGTGACGCCGACGTACCAGGGTATGACGTAATTGGCACCCTGGTAGTAACCGACGCCGCGCCAGAAGTTGTCCAGGCGTTTGGTCTTTTCCTCCGCAGAGACCGCCTCGTCCATATCGACCAGGATATCGTATTGCAGGAAGCGGGGCAGGTCGTAGATATTGGCCAGGTCGGGCGGGGTGTCGCCGACGAGGGCGGCCAAGAATTTCTCGGCCACTTCGCCGCCGCTTACGTCGACCCACTTGACCTTCACGCCGGGATGCGCGTGCTCATAAGTGTCGATCATGCCCAGGATATAATCGGCAAAGGCGTCGCCTAGGGCGATGGTCCAGAACTCGATGGTGACAGTACCCGTCTCTTGCTCCGACTCCCGGCTACAGGAGAGCAAGGTCAGCAATAAGAGCGGGATGGCGAATCGAGACATCGATTGCTATGGGTTTAGGCGTTGAAGGGGCGTCAGGGCGGATGCATGTTCTCTGCGACCCGATATCGTCTGGGGTTATTGTATCATACGCGTACTGCCAGCACAAATTACGCTAGTGCGTACCAGGGGGCAATTAGTACCTGGCGCGTCGCAGCGCTCGCCGTACTTGCCCCATTGAATGCATGGCATAGAGATGTTATTGTTTTCAACAGTAGCAACGTGCGTTATATGACGAGATGACAACGACCAACCTCAACAGGCCTGGTCTATAACCAGGCAAGAGAGAATCCGATGTCCCGAGCAAAATACGCCAATATTCCATTCTTACTCCTTCGCCTGGTACCGGCAATCGCGCTCGGTGCCTGGATAGCGACCATAGCGACCCCGCTCGACGCCGAAACCACCGGACAACTCGTGGGATCCGCCTCGCTCGGAACCATGACCTCCACCCTGGTCAGCGACCGGGACGAAGGTTACCCCCCCGGCACTCTGGTGCCCGAAGTCGACCTCGACCTGCAAGCGGTTCGGGTCAAGGTGCCCGAACCATTTCGCGGTGCAGTGCCCGAAAACCTCACGCTCAACCTGCCGCCCGGTTTTACCGCCAGCGTCTTCGCCTACGACCGCCTGCGCAAGCCTCGCCTCATGGCCTTTGACGACAATGGCGTCTTGCACGTGGCCAATATGGGCGCCGGCGAAATCGTCGCCTTTCCCGATCGCGACCGGGATGGCGTAGCCGACGAGCGCATCGTCGCCCTGCGCGGCCTCGAGGAAAACCACAGCCTGGCCTTTTACAAGGGGGATCTCTACGTCGCCGAGGAGCACCAGGTCATCCGCGCCCGAGACGCGGACGGCGACCTCGTCTACGAAGAGGAGGAAGTCTTCATCGCCGACATTCCCTGGGAGGGCTGGCACGACACCCGCACCCTGGTCGTCGACGAACTTAACGAGAAGATGTATCTGTCGGTGGGTTCGCCCTGCGATCTGTGTCGCATGGAGCAGGGCTTCCAGGTCGTCGGCCACTCGGACGAGCTGGTGCCCCAAGACTCGACGCGCGGTACCATCCTCCAGTTCAACGCCGACGGCAGTGGCCGCAAGATCTTCGCCACCGGCGTGCGCAATGTCATCGGCATGGATTTTCACCCCGTCACCAACGAGCTGTGGGGCAATAACAACGGCCACGATCTAGCAGGTCGCACCCGGCCACCCGAGTGGATCGACATCATCCGCGACGGCGACTTTATGGGCTACCCCTTTGTGCACAGCCATCAGGCGTGGAACGACTTCGGAATCGACGAGTACCAACTCGTCCTGCCCATCACCAGCACAGATAGCGCGCT
>JAYYUU010000305.1:0-6765 GCA_036343835.1 Candidatus Latescibacterota bacterium
ACCGGGACTGTCAAGCGGAGGACGACGGCGGGATGGAGGGGGATCGGCACAGGTGGGCGCCGGACGACCGGCCGGTCGCGTCAGGCCCCCAGATGATAGGGCGCCGGGGCCCCGCGCACCTAGGGCTCGGCGCGCGCCTCGAGCATCTCGGCGTCCTGCCGCCAGGAAACGATCTTGCTCATGGCGGCTTCCTAGCCGAGGGAAATCAGGGCGCCGTCTTCTTCTATTATCAGCACCACGTCCTGGAGCGGGGCCTTGATCTCGACGATCTGCACCAGGTAGTAGTCTTGCGGGACGTGCGCCTGCACGAAGACCAGGCCCGAGCGGTTGCGCGGGATCGACCAGCGGCGGGATAAAGCCGATGCGCATCCACCTGCTGGCCAAATTTGTCCTCAGCGAGTTGAAGCGGCCTCAACCCAGGCGGTGGTGCCGGTGTGGATGGCGCACCAGCCCGTGCCGCGGGAAGTGGTGTTCAATGTGCTGGGCTACTTCATCTTCTTTATCCTGCTCTTGCTGCTGGGGGTCTTCGCGATGTCGCTGATCGGCTTGGATCTGCCCTCGGCTTTCGGCGCAGTGGCCACTACCCTGGGCAAGTGGTTACTCACCCTGTTTATGCTCCTCGGACGGCTGGAGATCTTGGTACGGTGATCGGACTTTTCGCCCCGGATGCCTGGCGCAAATAAGCTTCGTAGCATGGCTCCACTCCTCCTACTGGCGATTCCCCGCGATCTCGGCGAGCGTTTCCCAAAGATGGGGTGCCAGACTGTAGTCGATCCACAATCGATATACTCGCTGCCCGCCCTCGTCCTGCGGCAACACCCCGCAAGAAGCCCCCGCCACGCGCGTATACACCATCCGATTCACCGGCTCAGCTGCAAAATTCACCCCACAAGCCTGCGCCAATATTCCCAGCGCCCTATCTCCTTTCAGCACCAGGGTCACCGCCTGCTGCTCAATCCGATACACGTCCGCACCCGCCGTCTCCAGCGCCGCGTTAAAACGCGACAGCAGCGGATCGTCCGCTGCGCATTCGAGGATCAACTCGCCCTCCCCAACCCGTACCAGGACCCCACCCTCTCCCACCGGCAGCGTATCGTACAGCTGCACGGGTAATTCGATCTCGTGCCGCTCGGCCCACTCGACCAACCCCCGCCCCTTCACCCCGAACTTCACCATCTCGGTCGGATGGTCCAGGATGGCCCTTATCTCAGCCGACGTCGCGACGAGCTTGGCAATCGGGCTGGTGCGCGTATCGCTCATAGCTTTTGCCGCTCATCGTCGGGATCGTAAAAGGGCAACGCCACCACCTCGGCCACGCTCATCACCCCAGCGTCTAATCGCACTTCTACCCTGGTGCCCGGCTCGCCCATATCCGGCTCGACGAAAGCCATACCCAGCGGATACCCCAGCGGAGAGGCGGAGGCGAGGCTGGTCATGCGACCCACCATGCGACCACCGCTGATAATCAAATTGCATTCCTCCGGTAGCGCCCCCTTAAAACCCTCGGGCCAACGAACGCCGACCAAGGTGCGCTCAATATCCCGCTCGGCGTAGACCTGCAGACTGCGCTGGCCGACGAAGAAGCGCTTGTTATTGCCAATTGCCCACGAAAGCCCCACTTCGTATGGATGCGTCAGCGCATCGGTGTCGTGCCCGACGATCAGGTGCCCCTTCTCCAACCGCAACAGCCGCTGCGCCTCGACCCCGAAGGGACGCACGCCCCACTCTGCACCCGCTTCAAACAACGCGCGCCACACCCGTTCTCCCTCCCAAGCCGGCACGTGCACCTCGTAACCTAACTCCCCGACAAAACCCACCCGCATCACCAGCGCCCGCACCCCGCAGACCTCGCCCTCGCGCACCCCCAGATAGGGAAAGGCCTCCGGGCTCAGATCGAGATCCGTCAACGGCGCCAACGCCATGCGGCTATGAGGACCGGCCAAATTGAGCGCCGCCAACTGACCCGTGGCATTGCTCAGCGTCACGTCCAAATCCCAGATCATAGCCCAGCGCAGCATCTCGCGGTAAAATGCATCGGCACCACCACTGGTTGCCGTGACGTAGAAACGGTCCTCCGCCAGCCGCGCGATCACCCCGTCCTCAATCACCACCCCGCGCTCGTCGAGCGCCACCCCGTAGCGATAGCGACCGACTGCCAGTTTCTTAAAGCGACCGGTGTAGAGTCGTTCGAGTAGTTCCACCGCGTCGGGGCCATTGACCATCAACTTGCCGAGCGTGCCCACGTCGATTATCCCCAGGCTTTGGCGCACCTGTCGCGCCTCCTGCACGATGCACTCGTCGCGTTGGGTATCGCCGTGGTGATAGTACTCGGGCCGATACCAGTCGCCGGCATGGTAAAATTCGGCATCGTGTCCCCGATGCCACTCGTGGCTCGACGTCCGCCGCAGCGGATGGAATCGTCGGCCGGCCAGATGCCCCAGTGGGACCGGTTGGTAGAAAGGCCGCGAGGTCGTCGAGCCGGTATCGTTGATACTGTCGCCGTTGAGCTTGGCCAGGATCCGCACCGCGTTCATATTGGCCAGCTTACCCTGACTCGGACCCATCCCCACGGTGCTGTAGCGCTTGAGCAATTCGATGCTGTCGTAACCCTCCTGGTGGGCGTTGGCGAAATCCGTCAGATGCAGATCCTCGTCAAAATCGACGAAGTTCTTTTTGCCGCGATGGGGGAAAATTGGATAGGGATGGCTGTGTGCTTCTTTAGCAGTCTGTGGTGCTGCAGCGACCTCCCCGTCGTATTGCCCCGTATAGCGCGCCGCCATGTAGCCCGCGACCCGCCCATCCTCCCTTTGTTGCGCCAGATCGTATACTCCGCGAGCACGGCCGGCGACAAAGACCCCATCCGGCTGCGCTATCGGCGTCAACTGCTCAAGCGTTTGACCATATGAAAACTCGACCCCCGCCTGGCTGAGCAACGCTGCATTGGGCATCCACCCGACCGACACCGCCAGACCGTCGCAGGCAATTATCTCGCCGCGCCGCGCAGCTATCGCGTCGTCCACGGGAGCCACTACCGCTCCGCGCAAGCCGCCCTTGTCCCCTCTGGGCACAGCCTCGTAAACCGCATGGCCGCGATAAATAGGCACGCCCGCCGCCGCGACCTCCTCACCCAGCACCGACGGCTCGCCATCGGGTCGCAAATCCGCGATGGCCGCCACCTCGACACCCGCTGCGAGCATATCTAGCGCCACCCCATACGCCGCGCTATTGGCCGCCAACACCACCATCCGATCGCACGGTTTGATCGCGTAAAGATGCACCAGCCGCTGAAATGCCGAGCCGAGCATCACCCCCGGCAAGTCGTTGTGCCCAAAAACCGCCGGCTGTTCGATCGCACCGGGGGTATAGACGACCGCCCCGGCGCGCAATTTGGTCATTCGCACCGCGTCGAAGAGGGCGACCCAGTGGTCGGCGTAGTGCCCACCGGCCATGGTCGCGCAGCGGATCTCGACATTCGCCATCCCGGCCAGCGCCGCAACCAGTTCTCCACAGGCCTGCTGCACTGCGAGATTGCGGCCGTGTTGCCACGCCAGACTCCCACCCAACCGGGCTTGCTCCTCGACCAGCATCACCCGAACACCCGTCTCGCCCGCCGCCCACGCCGCCTCCAACCCCGCCGCACCCCCACCAACCACCAGCACATCGCACCAGGCGTAGTCCTTGGGGCTAGCAGTCGGCAGCAGGGCGCTGTTGACCTCGCCCAAGCCCGCGATCTTGCGGGTCTGTTTTTCGTAGAAGGGAAAAGCCCAGACCGGGCGGTGGAAGGCCTTGTAGTAAAAACCCACCGGCATAAAGCGGCTAAAGCGCTCGACGAAGTTGAGCCGGTCGCCCTTCAGTCCGCCTATTGTATTGACCGCCCGCAAATCCATCCCCTGCGCCAATAACACACTATCGCCGCGCCAATGCGTATGGGTTCCATCGCTAAACATCGCATTGGCGTCGTGGCCGGCCAGACTGTAGACCCCGCGCGGCCGGTGATACTTAAAACTCCGCCCCAGCAACTGCACCCCATGCGCCATCAGCGCGCTGGCAATTACATCGCCGGCAAAACCCGTAAACGCCGCGCCCTCAAAGCGAAAATTGAGCTCCTGCGTCCGGTCGATCCACTCGCCAGGCTGTGCCGGTAGGCGATACTTCACGCTGAGGCCTCCCATAAATACGTGCGAATAAACTCATCGCTGATCGTATCGCGCTCGGCGATAAACCAGGTATTGCTGGCGATGTGATACCACCACTCGCGCTGGATCCCCGGTTCGCCGCTGCGGTTGAAGACATAGTCGGCCCACGCTTCGTCGCCGATCCCTTTGGGGTCGGGCATCGCGCGCACCTCGCCGCCATAGGAAAATTCCTGGATCGGTCGCGATCCGTTGACCGGACAGGTGAGGATCTTCACCGCAATAGCCCCTTTTTAATGGCCAACCGAAGCCGCCCCTTTCTCACCGACCAAATCGAAGGCGCCAAAACGCGAGAGATTAAACGCGCTGATCAACTCGTGGTTTTCGTCGTTGGCCACGGTGTGCGCCATGGTATATCCGCAGACCGGCGACGCCTTAAAACCCCAGGTGCCCCAACCTGCGTCAATATAAAAACCCTCGATCGGCGTCGTGCCCATAATCGGCGAGAAATCCGGCGTCATATCGCACAACCCCGCCCACTGGCGCAATACGTTCACATCGCCCAAAAAGGGAAACAAGTCCATCATGTGACCCGCCAACCCTTCGGCAAAATCGAGCGTCGAGCGCATCGACGTCAGCTCATAGGGGTCCAGCGAGGCCCCCGCGACCAGCTCGCCGCGCGAAGACTGGCTGAGATAGGTGTGCAGACTCGCCGATACTACGATCGCATCGAGCCACGGCTTATACGGCTCGGTCACCAAAGCCTGCAGCGGATGAATAGTAAGCGGCGTCCGCAACCCGACCATCCGCTGTATCTGCGGCGTCCAGCCCGCCACCGCACTGAGCACCTTGCGGGTCGATATAAAGCCGCGGTCGGTGTGCACGCCCGCAACCCGACCATCGGTCACCTCGACACCGGTGACCGTCGTCTGCTGGTGAATCTCGGCACCCCCCTGGTCGGCCCCCCGCGCGTAGGCCCAGGCCACCGCGTCGTGCCGGGCAATGGCGCCGGGCGGATGATAGAGCGCACCGATAATCGGCGGCTGGTGACCACCGCAACTCAGGTCGATTTCGGGGATGGTCTTTTTGATAAATTCGGGTCCGACGACCGCCGAGTCGATCCCGAGGTGCTTGTTGACCTCGGCCCTCCAGCGCTGGGTGCGCAGTGACGCCGGGGTATGCGCCAGGGTGAAATGGCCGCGCTCGGAGTAGAAGAGATTGAAATCTAGCTGGCGAGAGAGGTCGCGGTAGAGGTCGACGCTGAACTGATAAAAGCGCGCGCCTGCTTCGGTGAGATAATTCGAGCGGATAATCGCGGTGTTGCGGCCCGTGCCCCCGTGGCCAATATAGCGCTTTTCCAACACCGCGACATCGCGAATGCCGTGTTCCTGGGCCAGATAATGGGCAGCGGCCAAGCCGTGCGCCCCCCCGCCGATAATCACCACGTCGTAGCTGTCGCGCAGCCTCGCGGGCGAGCGAAACATCCGCGGCGCAGAATACTCCTTCGCGAGCCCGAATTTGAGCAGCCGATAGGGCATTTAGTTCAGAAGGAGGTCAGATACTGGTCGACCTCCCAGCGGCTGACCTGGCTGTCGTATTCGGCCCACTCGTCGGTCTTCATCGCGATAAACTCCGCCGCAATCGGCCCCAGCGCCGACTGCACCACCTCGTCCTCGCGCAACGCCTCGACCGCCTCGGCAAGCGACTGCGGCAAGATCCCGATTCCGGCGGCTTTGATCTCCTCGACCGAGCGCTCGTACATATTCCCCAAATTGGGCTCACCCGGCTCCAGCTCGCGTTTGACCCCGTCGAGACCGGCGGTCAGATAGGCGGCCAGGGCCAGGTAGGGGTTGGCGCCGGCGCTAATGGCGCGGTCCTCGAAATGGCCCGGCCCGGCGGTGCGGATCATCTGGGTGCGGTTGTTGTCGCCATAGGTGATAAACGCCGGAGTCCAGGTAAAGCCCGAACGGCTCGAATAGAGCCTCGAGCCCAGCTGCAGCCGCTTGTAGCAATTGACCGTCGGGCTGTTCACCGCACAGAGCGCGCGGGCGTGGTGCATGATGCCGCCGATAAAATGATAGCCCAGCTTGGAACACCCCAGACCCCGCCTGTCCTTGTGGTCCACAAAGAGATTTGCGCCCGATTTGGCGTCGGCCAGATGGTAGTGCGCGTGCAACCCGCTGCCGGTGCGATCGGCGAAGGGCTTGGGCATATGCGTGGCGATGGCGCCGTATTTCTTGGCGATCTGCGAGGTGGCCATCTTGAAGAAGATGATCCGGTCGGAGGTCGTCAGCGCGTCGGCGTAGTCGAAGTTGACCTCGTATTGCCCATTGCCGTCCTCGTGGTCGCACTGGTAGACCCCCCAACCGAGCGCGTTGAGCGCCAGCGTCAACTCTTGTAAATAAGCCATCGCCGACGACATCGAGCGATAGTCGTAGCAGGGCTTGGCCAGCGAGTCGACGCCATCGGGGTCCCAGGGCCGGATCGCGCCATTTTCGTCGCGCGAGACCAGAAAGTGTTCCGGCTCCATCCCGACATTGAAGACATAGCCCTGGGCCTTGGCTTCGGCGAGCACGCGTTTGAGGTTGGTGCGCACGCAATAGGGATAGGATTCCTCGTCGACGAAGAGATC
>JAYYUU010000306.1:0-7681 GCA_036343835.1 Candidatus Latescibacterota bacterium
TCCAGCCGGAACATCGCCAGCGGATCCGCTGCCTGCGCTCTGAGCCGTTCGACCTCGCTTTCGGTCAGCGGGACAAAATCCGCGGCAATATCGATGGCCCGCTCGAAAAACTCCTGCGCCCCCGGCGGCAATGCTGCACAGATCGCTTGGGTCAGCGCGTAGCGCAGCGCCAGATCCTGCAATTCCGGATCTGCGATCGGCTGATACCAGCACTTGGCGAAGGGCTTCTCAGCCCCCTCCGGCACCTTGCCATAAGCCATCGCTTTTAGCGCCAGCACCGCCGCACCCCTTTCCCCGGCCTTCTCCACTACCTGCGGCCCAAATCCCCCGTGCAGAAAATGCGCCCAGTTGATTGGAAAGAGCACCGAGTCGAAGTCGAAATGATCCAGCAATGCCAGCGCGCACTCGGCCGAATGCGCCGAGAAACCGAGATGGCGCACCTTGCCCTCCTCGCGCGCCTCTATAAAGGCCTCCAATGCCCCTCCCGGCCCCACTGCCTGATCAAAATCCTCTTTCGTCGTCATCGCATGTAATTGGTACAAATCGAAACGATCTGTGCGCATTTTCTGCAGCGAATTTTCCAACTCTTTCCTTGCAGCCTCGGCACTTCTTTCGGTCGTCTTGCAGGCCAAAAACACGCCCTCGCGATAGGGTGCCAAAGCCGGCCCCAATCTCTCCTCGGCATTGCCATAGCTCGGTGCCACATCGAAATAGTCGATGCCGCTATCAATGGCCAGGCCCACCAATCTTTCGGCCTCCGGGACCTCGGTATTGGCCACCATAATCCCCCCGAACCCCAGAATCGAAAGCTCATCCTCGTTGCCGTATCTGCGCTTGATCATACCTCACCCTTTCTGAAATTAGCCGTCCTCCTGCCTCCAGATTATAACCATACTTTAGACCTGCACTCAAGTTTGACCAAGGGGTCGCTCCGCCGACTCCGGCGGCTTATCTTAAGATAAGCGGCTGGAAGATCAGCATATTGCCAGCACATACGGACAGCGCTCGTTCGGACCTCTCGTCCACGACAAACTCAGCCGATCTCTGAGCGCAGCGCGACTTTCCAGACACGCCCTCAGCGAACACCCGTTTAAGGAGAGCTGCCATGAGCGATAAGGTACTCATCATCGTCGGCGACGCCACCGAAACCGTAGATACGCTCTACCCCTACCTGCGTATCCAGGAAGAGGGATTCACACCTATCGTCGCCGGGCCCGAGGCCCGTCGCTACAATATGGTGCTGCACGAGGTGCCGGCAGCGGGCTGGGACATTACCCGCGAATTCGAAGGCTATACCATCCAGGCCGACATCGCCTTCCGCGACATCGCGCCCGAGGATTATGTCGGGATCTTCTTTTCGGGGGGCCGCGCTCCCGAATACATCCGCGACGACCCCGACCTGATCCGCATCACCCGCTACTACTTCGCCAACGACAAACCCATCGGCTGTGTCTGCCACGGCGTCGAAATCCCGGCCCGCGCCGGCTGCGTCGAAGGACGGCGCATGGCCACCGTAGCCAAATGCCAGTTCGACCTCGAGATCTGCGGCGGCACTTTCGTTGACGAGCCTTGCGTCATCGACGGCAATTTGGTCAGCGGGCGCACCTGGCACGACCACGGGCACTACATGAAGCACTGGATCAACCTGTTAATCGCCGCGCGCGACCACGCCAGCGCGCGGCAGGAGGTCGCCGCATCGTGAAACTCTACTACAGCACCTACGGCATGAAGCAACTCGATGTCTTCGAGGCCTTGCCGCGCCTCAAGGCCATGGGCTACGAAGGCATGGAGATCGCCGTCACGCCCAGCTGGCCCACCGAACCGGCAGCGATGGACCAGGTCTCGCGCAAAAAACTCGCCGACCTTTTCCGCCAGCTCGACTGGCCGACCCCGGCGCTGATGGCGCTGCTCTCGCCCTGCACCGAGGGCCAGGAGCGCCCCGCCGCACTGGCGCAGTTTCGCGCCACCTTCGAGCTGAGCCGCGAGTTCCGGCTCGACGACAACCCCATGGTTATCAGCACCACCCTCGGGCGCAAGCCCGCCTGGGAAACCGGCAAGGAGCGCATTGTCGAACTGGTCCTCGAAGTGGCCGACATGGCCGCCGAATACGACGCCATCGTCGCCATCGAGCCGCACGCCGGCGACGACTTCGAGACACCGGAAAAGGCCGCCTGGCTGATGGAGCAGACCAACCACCCGCACCTCGGGCTCAACTTCGACTACAGCCATTTCGTGGTCGAGGGCATCGACCTCCAGCACGCGATCGATTTGAATTTGCAATACGCGGTCCACAACCACGTCAAGGATGGCTATCTCGACGCGGAGGGGCGGGTTCGCTACCTGCTGCCCGGCGCTGGCGAGCTGGATATGGACGTCTACTTCAAGGCGATGCAGGACGCCGGTTGGGACCAATACATCTGTCCCGAGGTCACTGGCCAGATCTGGAATATCGAGGGCTATGACGCTTGGGGTACGGCGCAGTTTTGCTACGACGCACTCGACAAGGCGCGAAAATCTCTGAGCTAATGCAAACCCGCTACACTCCTTCAAAGCGTCCCGACGATTCAGGGACGAGAAGGAGCAGCATCTGGGGACGGTTTTCGACTGGACGTAGCCATCTGTCAGGGCGACCGCGTGCGCCGCTTTATGGAGGAGAGCACCGCAATCGACGGTGTCGAAGTGCGCGTGGTTGAGCTGATCGGCGAGCCAGGCGACGCCGTAATCTCCAACCGGTCGCTGGTCGGCAGCAGGTCGCGCAATGGTCGGACAGAACAGCTTTTGTGCGGGGGTAGTGTAATGGCAACCCTGGACGAGGCTACGGCAATGCTGCCCGCTTGGGATATTCAAGCGCACGGCCAAAAGCGGCACCAGACCAGCAAGCCCTATAACCACCTGCTGCGCAAGTCGCCGGAGATCGTGCGCCGGTGGATGGAGCGGGAGCAGGTGCGGCACGGTTGACCGAGTGCGCTTCGAGCTTTGGGAACACTGGGACTTGCGTATCTACTTGATAAATCGATTCCTATGATAATTATCAATCAATTTGACACCGGATGCGTTTTTCTATAACTAGATTGGACTTGGGACGACTGCAAACGCTCAGTGCGGCATTATCAGCAGGACTCTTGCAAAAACGACGAATCTTAATCCCGAAGAACAACAGTGGCTCGCCAACTACCAACGGGAACGGAACGCACAATTTCCTGGCATTGTCGAGCAGATGGCGATCTTCGGTTCCAAAGCCCGTGGGTCCGCGACTAGATCTCTAATGTCGAAGAAGTCGCAGATGCGCAGGAGTGATTCCCTACAAATCTAATAAACTCAGCGGCTCCCCCTCCGGATACTTCGCTAAATAACGCCGTACATACTCCGCCGTCTGCACGGGCATTCGCTCGATATGCCCCTCCGTCGCCAGCGCCTCGCGCTGGCCGTACTCGTGGTGCATCACCACATAGTCCGACTTCCAGAACGCGCAGTGCAGCGTCCAGCGCTTCTGGCCCTCGGGGTTAAAGCCGCGGTGCCAGAGATTGGCATTGTAGAAGACGATATCCCCCGGCTCCAGCGCCACCGTTATTTCCCCGGGCATGTCCTCGACCTCGGCCGCGCCGCCGTTCTGCGCCGTCCACAACTCGTCGTCGGTGGAGGCGCGCAGGTGGCTGGAGGGCACGATCTGCAAGAAGCGGTCGCTCGCTATCAGCGGGGCGTTAAACTGCACGAAGTGCCCGTGGAAGCGCGCTAAAAAATCCACTTCGTCGGGTGCACCGGGCTTGCCGATATCGCGGTGCCAGGCCTGGCGATAGGGTTGGCCGCCGCCGCCGGCCAGCATGCCGAAAAGGCTGTACCGCGCCGGGCCGCCGACCAGCGTGTCGATATAGAAGACCAGATCTTCGGCCAGCCACTCGGCCCAGGCCGGTTCGTATTTGTCGGGGTGCAGCATGTGGCTGGTCCGCTCCGGCAACCGCTTGTCGCGGTCGATCCACTTGAGCTCGCATGCGCCCTCGAGCCCGCGATCGATCATCGCGATCACCGCCAACCGCAACGCCTTGACCCGCTCGGGCGCAAAGGCCTCGCGCATAATCAGATAGCCCTCGTGCTCGTATTGGGCCAGGTCTTTGCTACTCGGTATACTCATGGTTTAGTCGACGACCTCGACCTCGCTGCCCTTCTCGTGGGCCTGGGTCTTAAACTCCCCCAGCGCCCTGTCGAGCAAGGCCTGCGCCTCTTGCTGCTCCTTGGCCCAGGCGACGATGTCGACGGGTAGCCGCTGGCCATCGGCGGTGCGCTCGCTCAGCGCGACGAAGGCCTTGAGATAGGTGTTGGGGCAGAGCTCCATCACGCTGTGCAAAATTGGGCCGCACTGCGACTCGGGCAGGTTGACCACCACTCTGAGCGCAACCCGCACGTCGTCGTAGATCTCGGCCAGGGCGCCTTCCACTGATTGCCGGAACAGCGCCTCGACCTCGCGCGGCGGACCAGGCAGGCTGAAAAACGTAGTATCGCCGATTTGTGACTCCACACAGGGCGCCACGCCCGCCGGGTTGGGATGGGCCTGCGATCCCCCGGGTTTGGTCGCCATCTTGACCAGCCCCTCGCTGACATCTTCGCGCTTGGCGATGTTGCGGCTCTCCATATGGCGCGCGATCAGACTCTCGTCGACTTCCGTGCCCACATCCATGATCCTGGCGATGGCCTCGACCGTCATATCGTCGGGGGTCGGCCCCAGACCACCGGTGGTGATCACCACCCGGGTCCCGCGTTGGCAGGCGTCCTCCAACACGCTGGTCAACTCGTCCATATCGTCATCGAGAATCGCGATCCGCCGCACGTAGCCGCCCAATGCCGCGATCTGCTGCGCCATCCAGAAGGAATTGGTGTCCTGGATCTGGCCATTTAAAAGCTCGGTGCCAATCGAGTAAATTTCGATGGCCGGTCGTTCGCTCATAGCATCCTATTATCTGTTTTTATAGGGCATTCGGTGAAAGATAGGCAAGAAGACCAGAATGCGCTCGTCATCGCGGAGCTCGTCGGCCCCGCTCGACCAGATCCACCACGCGCCAGCGGAGTTTTTTTGCGCTCCTGCGCACCGCCAGAGTCAGCAGACCATAGGGGCCAATCGCGACGCGAATCACCTGCCGATAGGGCTTGACCCGCAGCGCTAGCTCCCGCGCCCGGCCACCGGTGTCCTGCAGGCGAATGATCAACTCATGGCCCTTTTCCGACTTCTTCAAGGCCACCACCTGCACGCGCGGGTCGTCGATCTGCACCGTGTCGGCTATCGCCTGCCGCCTGTTGCGGTCGGCTTTTTCCGGTTGCGGATAGTAGACCTGCCAGCACGGCGGCGTATTCAAAACCTGGGCGGCGCGGCTTATCCGCGTCTCGTCGCAGCGCTTGCCGACCAGCAACTGAAAGCGCACCTCGTGCTCGCCCTGATCCTGGCGCGGGGCGAAGCGCGCGTTGAGTGGCTCGTCGTCGGGATTGATATTAAACGAGCTATAAGCCGGTGCGCGCAGAATATTGAGCGCCAGTTCGTCGGGGGTGAAACTGTGGGCGAAGCTGCCGGTATTGAGCACCGCCAGATGCACCGGCTTGCCCGCCTGCTGACCGCGCACCGCGACCCAGCGCTGGTTGGTGCGTTCCTCGTGGATCGTACTCGGTGCGCGCGCGGCGGCGCTGTAGACCGTCTCCGCTACGCTCTCTTTCGCGTCAAAGCCGAGCGGTATGAGCAGCTTGAGCATGGCGTCGCGGTGGTTGTTGAAGACCCGATCGCGGATCTCGAGGCTGCCCTCGCGGCCGATAATATATTGCCGCACCAGCGCACTCGGAGCACAGACGAAAGTCGCCTCGACCACCGTCTGTAACGGACCCCGCTCGCTGATCCGCACCGGCTTGGCCGCCGTCTTGTTGCCGGGCCGCCACTTGTCGGCCGCCGGCGGTGAGAGCTGGGCCGCCTCTTTGGCCGTGGCCAGGCGAAAGCGCTCAGCCGGCCTCTGGTCCCACCCCGGCGAAACCGAGCCGATCGCCGCCGACTTGGCGCATTCGGGGCTGCCGCTGGTCCAGCTGTGGTCGAGGTCGGCCCAGTAGACCGCTTGCAACGCGCCTTTGCCAACGAGCGAGTTCTTCGCGCCGGGCAGTGTCAGATGATCGATGAGCCCGGTGCGCGGATTGATCTGCAGATTGAACGCCGGCGTGCGAAAGCTCAAACTCCGCGCACTCACCTGCGGAGCGTTGTATTTGGGCTTCTGTCCATTGACATAGTACTCGTCAAAGCGCAAGATCTCCCACGGCCCCAGATCGACCTGCACCGCCAGCCGCACCCGCCAGTCGCCGGCGCAATTGGCCTCGGCGAGCAGGCGCTGGCAGGGATAGTCACGGCCCTTGTGGCGCAGCCGCACATCCGGCTCGCTGATGGCCCAAGCGTTGGAGTTGAGCTGCAGCTCGAACTCCACTTGGGTCTGCACCCGAAACGAATGCGGGTTGGCGATAAAGACCGGCACCTCGCCCGCCCTCGCATCCGGGTCGCGGCAAACCATCGCGTGCAGCGCCCGCAGCCGCTGCCTTCGCATAATCTCCTGCCCGTGCGCCAAAAGCTGCACGCTATCCTTTTCCACACTCGGCACGCCCGATCCCGGCAAAATATCGTGGAACTCACCAAAGAGAATATCCTTCCACGCCACCTCCAGATCCTTCGTCGGATAGGGCGCCAACCCCCACCACCACGCCAGTGCGCTCAGCCGTTCGGTCGAGGCCATCAGACTCTCGGCATCGCGGTGGGCGCGCTTGACGCGACTCATCGAGGTATAACAACCGGGAAAGCTATTCTGGATTTCGCCGCGCACCATCGGCAGCTCGCCCGACTTCTTCAGTAGCTCGGCAAAGAAGCGCTCCGGCGTGCTCTCGACAAATTCGCATTCGGGATGGGTCTTGACATAGCGACGGATGCTCGCGTATTCGGCCTTAGACGGCCCACCGCCGTGATTGCCAATCCCCCACAAAAACATCGACACCGGCTCGGAACCAAAATGCGGCAAAAAACGGTCGCAATACTGAGCGAAGCGGTCATTGGTCAGATAGTGGTCATCGCTGCGCCGGGCAACAATCTCGCTCCCCGAGCGATCCCGCCAGCGAAACGGCCCCACCGGCAACTCATACGTCCCATAATCGGGCCGACAAAAAATATAGTGCTCCATCCCGCACCCCTTGAGAATCTGCGGAAAGCCCTCGCCGTGCCCAAAGGGATCAAAATTATACGCCGTCCGCGGATACACCCCGAACTTCTCACCAAAATACCGCCGCCCCAGCAAATAGTGGCGAATATGACTCTCCCCACTAGAATTATTGACATCGGGCTGCAAAAACGTCCCCCCCGAAATATGCCAGCGCCCGGCCTTGACTAACTTCTCAATCCGCCGAAAAAGCTGCGGCTCATACTCCTCCACCCAGCCGTAGAGCAGCGATTCGTTATGATTAAAGACAAAATCCTCATAGTTCTCACAAAAATCCGCCGCCGTGCGAAATGTCGACAGCGCCTCGGTCAATCCATCCTCCCAATGCCACAACCAGACCGGATCCAGATGGGCATTGCAAACCAGATGCACGCGCTTCTTAGTCATGATGTCACATCCATCTTATAGGCCTGCCTCGAACGATATACCAGCGGACACCCGATGTCAATCTCCACCAAGTA
>JAYYUU010000307.1:0-5764 GCA_036343835.1 Candidatus Latescibacterota bacterium
TGATAGAGCGGGAGGATATGGGCTCGTATCTGTGGGCGGGGGCGCTGGTGGGTCTGGCGGCGGCGACGAAGTACCCGGGGGCGCTGGCCGCCAGTGCGGTGGTGGCGGCTCATCTGGCGGTTGGGCGTGGGTTTTTTGATCGGCGGTTGTGGTTGAGCGGTGCGGGGGCGCTGGGGGCGTTTTTTATCGCGACGCCGTATACTTTTTTGGATTTCGCCGTCTTCGCCGGACATTTTTCCACCATGGCCGACCATTTTCAGCAGGGGCACGGGCAGGAGTTGGGTCTGGGCTGGTGGTATCATTTGCGGGTGAGTTTACCCGATGGGTTGGGTTGGGTTGGGTTGGTGCTGGCCATTTGTGGGGGTATTGCGGCCTGGCAGCGCCCGCAGGGGCGGGTTTTATTGGCGGCCTTTGTCGGCTACTATCTGGTGATGGGCTCGGGGCAGCTAGTTTTTGTGCGCTATGCGCTGCCATTGTTGGTGTTGGGGGCGGTGCTGGCCGGTGGTGCTATCGCCCGGGTGGGGATTCCCTGGCGCTATGTCTTGCTGCTGGTGGGATTGGTCGAGCCGCTCTATGGCTCGGTGCGAATTGCACAGCTGCAAATGGGTGGCGATACGCGGAGCGCGGCGCGGCAGTGGGTGGAAAGGGAGCTACCCACGGGCTCGACCTGTTGCAATTTCGGGGGTTGGGCGGGAGATGTGCCCTTGCGGACGATAGAGGGGTTGTGGGGCCGGATCAGTCATTACGAGCGGTTGTGGGGGCGGGCGAGGTTGGATGCGCTGCGGGAGTTTCTGTTGGCGGAGGGGCCGCGTGGGCCATTTTACAGCTATGCGATCAATTCCGGCAATAGCCAGTATCAGGCGGGCAGTGTGGAGGTGGTGCGGCAATTTGCCTGTCCCTATGTGATTTTGCACCGACACGCGCTCAGCTATTCGGAGGTGGCTGCGGGCTTTGCCGAGACTCTGGCCGCGGAGGGGAAATTGCTGGCGCGTTTTGCTCCGGGTGGCGATCTTGCGTCGGCGCACTACGATCCCATCGACGCCTATTATCTGCCGCTGGGCTCTTTCGGCGCGCTGGAGCAGACGGGGCCGGAGATCGAGATCTGGCGCGTTGGGCCCGATGCGCCGGCTGCGTGGGCGACTTTGCCGGGGGCGTTGGCCCAGGCTTATGTGTGCGGGGCGATGACGCGATTGCAGGCGGGCGAGATCGCCCAGGCGCTGGCGTTGGTCGAGCGGGGCTTGCAGCTGGATGCCGATTGCGCGGATGGCTATCTGGTTTCGGCCTATATCATGGAGCGGGCTGGTCGCGACCGAGATGCGATCGGCTTTTACGAGCGGGCCATCGCGCTGGTAGCAGACCGGGCGGACAGTTGGTTGGAACTGGGCAATGCCCATCGCCGCCTGGGGGAAGCAGACGCGGCGCGGCGCTGTTATGCCCGGGTGTTGACGCTGGCGCCGGATCATCCGGATGCCGCGGCATTGCGGCGAGTGGTGGAGGGCGATGGTTGATAGGGGGTGGGTGGCATTCTATACTTTGGCAACCAGGAGGTTGAGCGATGGGTAACTTTGCGGTTAAAGATGTCGTGCGCACCGTGCTGCACGTGCCCTTCCACGAGCGCTGCGCCGACGCGATGGAGGTCTACGGGCCGGGCTGGTCGATCGTCGAGCTGATCGAGGTCGAGACCGAGGGCGGCGTAGTTGGGGTGGGCGAGACGATACAGGGCTATACCTGGGGCCGCTCGTTGGAGGCGCAGTTTGCGCGGGTGCGGGGGCGCAATATTTTCGAATTGTTGTGGGACGACGCGCTGGGGGCCGGGTTGCAGATGGCGCTCTTCGACGCGGCCGGCAAGCATCTGGAGGTGCCCTGCCACCAGTTGCTGGGGCCGCAACACCGCGACGCCTGTCCGGTGTCGTGGTGGGCGCAGAGCATGGCTCCCGAAGCGTGGATGGCGGAGGCGCGGGCGGCGGAGGCGCATGGTTTTAACACCATGAAGGTCAAGGCGCGGCCCTGGTACGATATCGCGGCGCAACTCCAGGCGGTAGATCGGGCGACCTCACAGCACTTCAAACTCGACACCGACTTCAACACCATGCTGCTGGGGATCGATTTGGCCGCGCCGCTAATTGCCAAATTGGAGCGCGACAACGACTGTTTGGCCATCGTCGAGTCGCCGATTCCGCAAGACGATGTCGAGGGCAATAAACTGCTGCGCCGCAAGATCCGGAGCCCGATCGCCATGCATCTGGGCCAACCGCCGGTGATGACGGCGATTCGCGAGGGGGTCTGCGATGGCTTTGTTATCGGCGGCGGGGTGCGACAGGTCTTGAGCGATGGCAATCTGGCTGCGCGGGCGCAAATGCCGTTTTGGCTGCAGATGGTGGGCACGGGGCTGACGACGACTTTTGCCGCGCATCTCGGGTCGGTGCTAAAGGAGGCGCGCTGGCCGGCGATTCCCTGCGTCAATATCTACTCGCATACGCTATTGCGAGAGTTTGAGGTCGTCGGTGGGCATTTGCGGGTGCCGGAGGGACCGGGTTTGGGGGTGGAGCTAGATCGGGAGGCGGTGGAGCGCCTGCGGGTCGAAGCGGATTTTGCGAAGGAGGCGGTGCGGCAGATTCACGTGGTGCGCTGGCCCGATGGACGGGAGTTGTGGGCGGTGGATGGGGGGTATCGGAGCGATTTTGTGGCGGGGAAGATTACGGGTTTTTTGCCGGGGATGGGTTTGGAGGTGCGGTTGGATGATGGGAGTGAGGAGTTTGGTCGGGAGTATCGGGAGCGGTTTGGGGGGTAGCTGTGGGTGGCCGGGCCGGGCGAAGGGATCCCCTCGCCTGGCCCTCCGCGACTGCTGCGGTTTCCACTAGAGATAGTCTCACCTTATTTGTTAAGGGCGATAAAACGCCTGTCCCATCTAGTGGACGGTCACGATTCGCGTATCTGACTTATGTCGAATCTGGCAAATTATCTGACCCTTTTGAAAAAACGACCCCAGCTGCTCGTCCTCGTCCTCTGCCTGATTCTCGGCGGTGGTTTGCGCCTGGTGGGATTGACGCGGGGGATCAGTGACTTTGATCCGGCGGGACGGGCCGGTCAGACGACGTTCTATCATTTCCACCCCGACGAAGAGACGTTGATTCGTGCGGCGCTGGCGCTAGAAACGCCTTTTGAGCCTCCGCTTACGGCGTATGGGCTTTTGCCGCTCTATGCGTTGCGGGGTGCGCTTGTATTGGTCGACCTGATACCGGGTGCGCCCGCGTTGGATCTGGCGACGACTGAGGGGCAGATCTGGGTTTTTCTGACGGCGCGCGTGATGGCGGTGGTGCTTTCCTGGTTGAGTTTGGTGTTGGTCTACTGGTTGGGGCGGCGTTGTTTTGATGCAGGGGTGGCGGTGTTGGCGACTTTTTTTGTCGCCGTGGCGCCCGTCGTTGTCCAGCAGGCGCATTTTTATACCGTCGATGGGGTGGTTGTGTTTTTCAGTCTGGCCTGTTTTTGCGCGCTGGCCAGGATGCTTGATGATGGGGGGTGGCGCTGGGCGCTGGTGGTGGGGGTTTGTGTTGGGGCGACGGCGGCGGTGCGGTTGAATGGGGTGTTGTTGGTGGCGGTGATTGTCGGGGCTTTGATGGTGCGGGACCGGGATCGATTGCAGCGGAATGGGTGGATTGCGGCGGGGAGTGCGGCGCTGGTGTTGGGTTTGTTGCAACCCTATTTGTTGGCGCAGCCCGAGTTGTTGTGGCGCAGCGAGACGTCGGCTGATCTGGCGTATTCGCTGGGCATTGCCCGGGGCGAGGTGCTCAAGCCGTGGACGCTCTTCGACGTGGGGACGACGCCCTATGTCCACTACTGGACGGCGTTGATGCCCCTGGCCGTTGGCTGGTTGGTGACGGTATTTTTTGCGGTGGGTTTTTGCGCGGGTTTTCGGCATCGGCAGCCATTGCGGCTGGCCGTGGTAGGCTGGGCGGCGATTTGTTTTCTGCTGGTCGGCGGTTTGCACACCAAGCACGTGCGCTATTTGTTGCCGATGGTGCCTTTGCTGGCTTTGCTGGCCGCCGATATATATTGGTGGGTGCTGGGGCGCGTCGCGGGTCGGCGACGGGTTGTGGGCATGGCCATTGCGGTACTCGGTGCGGGGTGGTATGGCGTGGCCTTTGCCGGCGTTTACGCCGCGGAGGACAGCCGGATTGAGGCCGGGCGCTGGATGCTGGAGCAGGTGCCGGAAGGGCGGGTTGTGGGGGTGGAAAAGGGCGCATTTTCGCTGGGGGCGGTGGTCGATGATGAGCGCTATCGCCAAGAAACGCTGAATATTGCGCGGCTCTTCAATGGGCGACCTTATTTATCGTGTCGGGCCGCAGCGCATTTTCTCGGACGGCGTCTCGAACGGCTCGATTATCTCGCCCTCGTCGACGCCAATCGCCTTGTGCACTTTATGGCGGTACCGCAGCTCTATCCGGCGGTGGCGGGTTTTTATAGCCGACTCGCCGCCGGTGAGATGGGCTTTGCGCAGGTGGCGCGCTTTAAGCGCTATCCCGAGTGGGGTGGGCTGGTTTTTGCCGACGACGGGGTCGAGCCGTCGTTTATTGGTTATGATCATCCGGCGGTGCTGGTGTTTGCAAAGCGGGGCGATGTGGCGGATGCACTGAGGCGGTGGGAACGGGCACTGGACGCGGATCCGCATTGTCCGGATGCGGCCCTGAATGAGATCGGACGCCTGCTGGGAGCGGGTCGGGACGAAGAGGCGCTGCGAGCAACCCACCGCCTGGCATCGCAACGGCCCTACTGGCAACTCCCCCATTTGGTCGCCACGTGGATTCACGCGCGGCGCGGCGACGCCGAGGCCGAGCTGGCGTCGGTCGAGCGGTATCGCGCCAGTTTTTTCACCGTTGGGGACGCCCATTACGGCCCCTGGGCCAGCGCTCTTTCCTTCGCGCGGGCGCAGATGCCGGATCTGGCCGTGACTGCGCTGGCCGAAGGGGCGTTGCAGGTGGCCGAATATCCGACGCCGGTAGCGGTGCGGCGGGCGATGGGCGATTCGTTTGGGGAGATCGCCCGCTTGCTCGAAAGGCAGGGGCGGGTGGAACATGCGCGGGCGGCGCAAGCCTTGGCCGGCGAAGTAGTGCCTTAGCAGCTGTCTTAAAACTCCCATTAGCCGCTTGCGAGAGACAGCCGAAACGCGACCATCGATGCGCGCCGAGGTCCGCCAGTGAGGTGGCGGCTGGCTACCGCCCAGCCGACGAAGGCGAGGCTGAGGACTGGGATGGCATAGATGGCGGTATGTCCAATTCTAAACTGATTATTTACAGCAGATTGCAGCCTCACTCGCTCGGTCCATCTATTATCCATCTATAAAATCCCCTCAAAAGACCTATTTTTACCCATTTTCAGCGATCCCGAGGATGCGGTCCTATTGCTTCTGTGCTGCAATAGATCTGAATCGTCCCATTCAGTGCTGACTTGCGTTCGTGCGCCAATCCAACCAAGTCCATTAATAACGCACTTGGTCAATCTAGGCTTATGCATTGTCGGTATTCTCCTATGCGTTGGCTTTGAACCATCGGGCATAGGCGTGGTCTTCAGCCTCATCGCGGGTCAATGTGGCGACATGGTATTGGGAATGTGCGTTGTTTTCCCACCCGAGGTGGTGTCTGGTATATAAGCGTGATAACAGGGTGGGAAACTTCCCCGGGACTCATGCGTATTATAGGCAGTCCACTCCCGGAAATATCGTATGCGAAGTAAAATCACCGATCCACAGCGTGCGCTGGCCATCGCC
>JAYYUU010000308.1:0-5586 GCA_036343835.1 Candidatus Latescibacterota bacterium
CCGTGGGTGGCGTAGCGCTCAGCGCTAAAAAGCGCGTCGCCGGGGCGATGGGCGACGAAAAGTTGCAAAGGGCGATCGCGGCTTTGCAAGAGGAGGGCTATGTCGTCGTCGAAAATGCCGTCAGCGACGAGCCGCTCGATGTGTTGCAAGAGAAGATGGACGAGGACGCGCGGCGGTTGATGGCCGCGGATAAGTGGGGTGGGGCTGGTGCGGTAAAGGGTCATTTGCAACAGGGTCCGCCGCCGCACGCGCCGTATATTTTCCCCGAGATCGTCGCCAATTCCTTTGCGGTGCAGGTGACGCAGGCCGTGCTCGGCGAGGGGGTGTACAACGCCTATTACAATGGCAATACCAACATCCCCGGCAGCGGTCTACAGCCCCTGCACCGCGACGCGTGCGAGTTGTGGCCTGGGTGGGAGGGCAAGCATCCGGCGACGACGCTGGTAGTCAATATCCCGCTGGGCGCGGTGAGCGAAGAGAATGGTGCTACCGAGATCTGGCCGGGGTCGCACCGCGTCGCCGGCGAATTGACCGACGAGCGGGTCGAAACGCAGCGGGCGAGCCGCTCGCCGATCCGGCTGGAGATTGCCAGGGGCAGCGTCGTGGTGCGCGATATCCGCCTCTGGCATCGGGGCGTGCCCCACGAGTCATCGGCCTTCCGTCACATGCTGGCGATGGTGCACCAGGTGCGGTGGTTTCGCCGGTTGGGGAAGTTGCGGTATCAGACGGGGTGCGAAGACGCCTTTGTCGCAGGCGATCTGGATCACAACGCGGAATTTGTCGACGGGCCGATCGACTATCTCTTTGGACCGCTCGTCGGCCACTCATGGTAGCATGTAGAAAGGAATGATGGTGCCAGACTGGCAACCTACAGACGAACAGACGCAGAGCTGGGAAGAAAAGGGTTATTTCGTCTTGCCCGGGGCCGTCACCGCCGACCAGGCGGCGGAGATGCGCGGGGTGATCAAGAATATCTTGCTGACGCCCGAGCCCGACCATGTGCGCACCGATGCCGATCCGATGGACCCGATGGGCAACAGCCCCGAGGCGCGGGCGCAGCGCTTTCGCAAATTCAACCGCTGGTGCCACACTTCTCCGCTGGTCTGGCACGCGGTGCACGCCGGGGCAATGGTGCCGATGGGGCAGTATTATCTGGGCGATGATGTTTTGCTGAAGTTTAGCAGCGTCTTCGTCAAGCCGGCTAAAACCGGGGCGGCGACGCCCTG
Source organism: Candidatus Latescibacterota bacterium (assembly GCA_036343835.1). Lineage (GTDB taxonomy): Bacteria > Latescibacterota > UBA2968 > UBA8231 > UBA8231. The sequence goes on from JAYYUU010000308.1 coordinate 1,227, forward strand.
GCATCAGGACAATGGCTTGTGGCGCGATGGCGATACCGAGCCGTTTAACTTCTGGATGGCGCTCGACCCGGCCAGGCGCAGCAATGGCTGTCTGCAGTTTATTCCGGGCAGTCATAAGACCGAGATCGTCCCACACGTGCTTTACGAGGACAGCATCCACGGCGAGTTGCCGCGGGACCGGGTGGCTGCATTGCAGGCGGAGCGCGGGGTGGAGCATATCGAGCTGGAGCCAGGAGATGTGGTGTGCTGGCACAGCAGTTTGTGGCATTATAGTCCGGTGAATGAGAGTCCGCAGGGTCGGATCGGGATCGCGGGGGTGTATACGACGCCGGCGCTGGCGGAAGGGCGGCGGCGCAATTGGGGTGGGTATCCGTGGGTGATGAAGGGGGGCGAGTTGTGTACGGGGTTTCCGGTGGAGGAGTTTGATACGAGCGAGGGGGAGCCGCACAATCCTGGGCCGTTTCCCAAGGTGGAGGAAGTGGGGGTTTAGAGCCCGGCCCCGGTCGGGGGCGCCCGTGCCCCTCCGGAGAAAAGGAAAAGGGGTTGCCCTCGATCAGCCCGTACAGCCGCACCATGGAGCGTAAAATGGAAGCGAACTGGCTGCAATACTGCGCGAGTAAAGAGCAACTTCAGCACTTCGACGCAGAGGGGTATTTGGTCGTCGAAGACGCCCTAGCGCCGGAGATGGTGGAGAAGTTGACGGAGGTGGTGGATCGGATCGATGCGCAGGAGCGGGAAGCTCGGAGCCTGGAGCCCGGGGCGATGATGACCAAGTTTCGCAGCGTGGTCGAAGACGATTTATTTTTCGAGCTGCTCGACAACGAGAAGACCTTTCCGCTGTTGTGGGATATTTTGGGGTGGAATATACAGCTGTATATCTCGCATCTGATCATCTATCCGCCCGAGGCGCCGGGCGCCGAGCGCAAGGTCAAGGGGGCTGGGTGGCATCAGGACGGGGGGCGGCCGGTGGAGGAAATCGAGCGGCCAGCGCCGCGGTTGTCGTTGAAAATCAGCTATTGGTTGAGCGACACGACGATTCCCGATTGTGGGGCGATGCGGATTTTGCCGGGGAGCCATAGGCTGGTCGACAAGCCCTTTCAGAACGATCCGACGGAAGATCCGGAGGGGGCGATTGAGGTGAAGGTTAAGCCGGGGACGGCGGTGTTGTTTGATCGGCGGTTGTGGCATTCGCGGGGGTATAATTATTCGGGGGTGACGCGGAAGGTGTTGTTTTTTGGGTATAGTTATCGGTGGTTAAGGGGGTTGGATTACAATAATATGCCGGAGGAGGTGTTGGCCAAGTGCGATGCGATACGGCGGCAGTTGTTGGGGGATGGGGTGGATGTCAAGGGGTGGTGGCAGCCTACGGAGGAGGATGTGCCTTTGAAGGGGTGGATTCGGGCGCATCGGGGGGAGGAGTATTTGTACGATGTTTCTAAGCGGTATAAGGTGTAGGGCTAGGGCTGACGGTCTGGAGCGGGGTAGAAGCTCCTTTTATCGATAGGACTTTTTATGGGTGAGTTTTCCGGAGTGAAGGCACTGACGTTTGATGTGTTTGGTACTGTGGTGGATTGGAGAAGAAGCAGCATCCGGGAGGGGGAGGTTTGGGGGAGGGAGAAGGGGTTAGAAGTGGATTGGGCGGAGTGTGGGGATGCCTACGGCTTTTGTACTGAGAGAAACGGAGTACGGGCCGAAGCAGGAGAAGGATCTGGCAGCGCCGGAATGGGTGGATGTGCAGGCGGAGAATTTTTTGCAGTTGGCTGATAAGCTGGGATGTTAAAAGGAGAATGGGCGATGAGCGAAGCGTATGTGGTGGACAAGAATTTGGGGCAGCGGATGGAGGTGGAGGAAGGGGATTTGCCGCAAGTGAATGCCGATGGCGAGCCGGTTGTCGAGCTGACTCAGGAGCAGAAGTATCTCTTTGATACGCGGGGGTGGCTGTTGGTGCCGGGGGTCTTGGCGGAGGATGAGGTCGAGGCGATGCGCGCGTTTGCGCTGCGGGTGCAGCGGGAGCCGGAGTCGCTGCCCGAGCCCGAGCGCGCTTTTGTCGCGGGGCCGTTGGAGAAATTGACCGATCATCCGGTAGTGGTGGGTTTTGTGACTGAGTTTTTGGCGTTTCCGCATTTGTCGCGCGCAGCGTGTTCTGGGTTTCGGATGGAGGGGAGCAATTTGCGGAATCCGGCGGCCACGCCCGAGCGGGAAGGAGTTTTTGGTCCGCATAATGGTAGCGGGCTGTTTCGCTTTGCGTGCGATTCGCATCACTATCAGAGTATTCCCGGCAAGTCGTTTAGCGGGTTGACGAGGGTGGTGTGGGAGCTGGCGCCGGTGCAGATGCGGCAGGGCGGCACGCTGCTGGCGACGGGGAGCCACAAGGCGGCCTATGCCGCGCCCAAGTCGATACAGGATCCGCAGTCGGCGGTGTGGGAGACGTATGAGTGTCCGGCGGGGTCGGTGTTGTTTTTTACTGAGGCGCTGGCGCACAGCACTTGTCCGTGGACCAATGCGGATAACGAGCGGGTGGGGATTTTCAATCTCTACAATAGCGTGGGCTCGCGGTGGAGTCCGTGGGAGCCGCCGGTGGAGCTGGTAAAAAAGATGCCGGCGATGCGGCAGACGTTGTTTCGCGGGACCTATTGTGCTAATAATGTGCCGGGGTACCGGTATGGGGGGCAGAATCAGCAGGATCGGCGGCCGGTGGATTCTTGATGGTGTAGGCAGGTATCGACGGACCTGCTGAGGTATACCCGTCGCTCATGCCACACCTCGATTTCGATGCGCGCGTTTCGAGTCTCGCCTCACATCCTGTGAGGCTCCGAGGGCTATCCCGCCGGAATGACGGGACCGCAAGCCGCTCCTGGGTATACCTCAGCAGGCCCTCCGGTGGTTGTCTATTCCTCGATGAGGATGAGTGGTGGAATTATATAGGAGCATCCTATGAACATTCTGGTGTGTGTTTTGGTGTTGTGTGCGTCGGCGGTGTTTGCTGAAGAGGAAGGTGGGTTTCCCATGCTCGAGTTGGCGAATGATGAGTTGACGATGGGGTTGTATTTGCCGGATGCGGAAAAGGGTTATTATCGCGGCACGCGCTTTGACTGGTCGGGGATTATTGAGCGGGTGGAGTATAAGGGGCATCGGTTTTATGGGGCGTGGCGTTTTCCGCACGATCCTACTGGGCACGACTTTGTCAGCGGGCCGGCGGAGGAGTTTGGGATGGATCATCCGTCGGGTTTTGACGAGGTCGAGGCGGGCGGGTCGTTTGTGAAGGTGGGGGTGGGTTTGTTGCAGAAGGGGGAGGACGCGGAGTACAAGTTTCACGGGGCGTATAAGATTATTCGAGCAGGGGAGTGGGAAGTGGAGCACGGGGAGAATTGGGTGGAGTTTCGGCAGGATTTTGTGGGGGAGCGCGGGTGGGCTTATAAATACAAGAAGCGGATTGAGCTGGATGGGGCGGGGTTTGCCATTGAGCATCGGTTGGAAAACACTGGGGAGAAGACGATCGATATCAATCACTACAATCACAATTTTACGTCGATCGACGGCGTGCCCTACGGGCCGGATTATAGCGTGCTCTTTCCCTTTGCGGCGAAAGAGCCAAAAGATATTCGCGCGGATAATCCTGGGCTGGCGTGGTATCGGGGCAATCAGATCGAGGTCGAGCAGAAACTGGGCGATCAGTCGCTGTGGGTGCAGGTGCACGAGGGTGCGGGGCCGGTCGAGTACAATGCGGGTATGGTGCGCTGCGACAAGACGGGGGCGGCGGTGAGTTTCAAAGGCGACACGCCGATTATCAAATACAATTTCTGGTCGGTGGAGACGGCGGCTTGTCCGGAGCCGTTTATTGGGATCAACCTGGCCCCGGGCCAGGCGCAGGAGTGGACCAACGACTACGTCTTTAGCGCCGACGAAAAGTGAGTGGCGAATGTATATACAGGATCAGGTTTCGCTTGGTGAGCTCGATGACGAGCATCTGAGTTTTTTCCGCGCGATCGGGGTGGATTCGATCCATCTCGAATTGCGTGGGGGCGCGCCGCAAGCTGGGCGACGGAGTGGCACGGGATCGGCGAATACAACGCTGGCGCAGGATTTGAAGGCGGGCAAGGATTGCACTGAAGCGCTGGAACAGGCTCGCGAGAAGGTCGAGGCGCACGGCATGCAGCTGAACAATATCTTTATGCCGGCTTGGGAGGAGATTGCGCTGGCCGAGGCCGATATGGACGAGAAGATCGGCCACTGGTGCGCGATGCTGGAGAGTGTGGGTAAGGCCGGGAGTCCCTGTGTGGGTTGGAATTTCAAGCCGATGGGGAATTTTCGCACCGCAGCGGATGTGGGACGGGGCGGCGTGCGCTATAGCACCTTTGAT
>JAYYUU010000309.1:0-8145 GCA_036343835.1 Candidatus Latescibacterota bacterium
GATTTCGCTCTCGGGGGCGGGTGTTCCACGATGGGCCTCCTTGGTGGTTGGGGGGCTGATGCTAGGGGATGGAACAAGCTTCCTGCGGTTCCAACGACAAAGCTACCTCTAGTGCACTACCTTCTCAAGCGAAAAAGGTTGATAGGTGCACTAAAATACCGCGAAAATATCCGGCCTCTTGCAATAGGGCCGGTATTAGGTAAAAGTGCGCGTTAGACAAAAAAACCGGCCCCCGCGCGCAATGGGGGCCGGTCAGCGCAAGCGTTGAGCGCGCTGTTTAGATCACCTGTTCCACCAAGCCCAGACTCTTCTTGTCCAGCTCGTCCAACCGCGGAATCTCAAAGCGATTCCCGTCCACATCGATGATCAGCAGGCGGTGGTCGCCGAGCCACTGGGCATTCTCAGACACATTCTGCACTACGAACTCCCGCTGCCCCCTATCCGTAGCCACATCCCAGTAGGAGGTGCCGTATTCATTGCGCACGGTGTGGACTTGCTGGATCGTCGCGGTCAGATAGCGGCGGTCCAGCTCCTCCTCGATCAGGCCGCGCGCCTGCTGGTCGAGCTGTTTGAGGTCGTCGACCATGCAGATCTCCTCGTCCTTGGCATCCAAGAAGGAGATATAGTGCTCGGGATAGGACAGCGGCGCGGCGCGCACGATCTTGACCTTGAGATACGAGCGATCCTCGACGATGGTCAGCCGCAGGGTCCAGGCCGGCTCGCGGAAGAGGCGCAGCTTGGTGATGTCCACGTCCTCGGGGTGGGTCACGGTGATCGGGATGATCGAGTGTTTGTCCGTGTCGTTCTTCTCTTCGTTAGCTGCAACCATTGTAATTCCTCCTTATCCACTGGTGGCCATCACGGCCGAAGTTTGCTGTTGGGTCGTCACCAAATTATAGAAAATGCCCTGGCGCGCCATAAGTTCCTCGTGCGGGCCGACCTCGGCGATCTTGCCCGCGTTCAAGACCACCAGCCGGTCGGCGCTGCGCGGGGTGGAGAGCCGACCGGGCGATGGCGAAGGTCGTGGGCCCTCGACCAGATGCGAGAGCGCCGCCTGGATCTGATGCTTGGTCTCGACATCGACGGAGGCGGTGGCCTCGTCTAAGATCAGCACATCCTCCCCTGCAGGGAGGGTGGCGGCGATCTGCGCCGTGACGGTCTCGTTGGCGGTCTCGAGTAGTTTGTGCGCGTTTTGGCTCATGTGCTAATGGGCTCCAATGCCTAACGGATGTGGCGGCGGCGGTGCCGGCGGGCATAGGGCGTTTCAATGCCGTACTGGCGGCAGAGACGGCCAAAGGTCCCGGCGGCGATTCCGAGCGCGCGGCTGGCGTCCTGGTTGCTGCCGTAGATGCGGGCGGCGCGCTCGATGCGGTCGGGGGCAATTCTCTCCATAGCGATGCTCCCTCCTTTTGGATGCACCTTTGAGCGAAACGTATTGCTCGGGTTGAAGATATCCACCTCGTGCGGGCGGCGAATCGGTTGCAAGGTCAGCAATGACCAGGCCTTTGGATCAGGCCATAGAAAAGCTGCAAATTCCGGTTGGAATTTTGCAGCTTGGCAAAAAAACCGCGGGTTTTTTTGCCCCGCGGTTGAGTTTTGTATCTCGTCTAACTCAACCTCCAGGACTTTCCCAAGCTGGTTCGACGCCTTGGACCGATGCTTTATTATTCGGTTGCAGGGCGCCGTCGGCATCTACTCGTTCCCACCGGGCCAGCGGACCGGTATGGAGCGCCTGTATGCCGGTAAACCCATTCAACGCCTTAGGCTCTTGGCAGTACATAGACCCTCCTTGGCAGGAAGAGCGGATCACGCCTTGTGGGTGGCTTAGTGGCATCGACTATAATACCCTGAATAAATGGCTGTAAATGTCCGTATTTCAATTGTGTATATGCATTTCCGACCTGTTTAAAAACTAATCCTGGCATCCTTATAATGTCAAGCGAAAATTGGATTATACGGCAAAAAGTCCGCCGCATTAGCGCAAGAGCAAGCGGGAGAAGAATGCGCGATTGCGCGCGGTGAGCCAATAGCCGATTTCCAGCATCCAGATCAGGGGGGGCAGGCGCAAAAGGCGCAGCCATCGCGGCGCGCAGCCGATGAGTCGCAGCACGGTGAGGCAGGCGCGTGCGGCGCGCTCGATGTGGCCATCGGGATGGAGCAGATGCACCGCCCGGGCACAGGCGGCGGTGAGGGTGGGGTCCATCGGCGGGTCGGGGACTTGCTGGTAGGGGGTGGACAATAGGAACTCGGCCTCGTCGCGGGATAGCGCCCAATCGACCCAGCGGCGACAGAAGCCGCATTGGCCATCCCAGAAGAGCCAATACTGGCCCTGGCGGGGGGCTGCGGGTGTTGTTTTAGATATTGGGGCCATAAGGAGCTCCGCTGGGAAAACGGCTTTCCCAACCTTCTTCTATCCTTATATTATACGTTCTATTTATAAATATGCTTCCCCACCCGACTCCCCCGGGCGAAATAGATGACGGTAATGGCCGTAGACGAGAAAAAGCTGGAGCCCCAGTCCATCGCAGAGCGCAACGAGCAGTTGGCGGGCTATATCCGCGACCTGGATTTAGAGCGGATGTCCGCCGAAGAATTGCTGTGCTGGGCCAGCGAGACCTTTCCCGGCCGCGCCGTACTCAATACCAGTTTCCAATACACCGGGACCGCGATGATTCACATGGCGGTGGGACTGGACCTGCGTTTCGCCACGCTCGATACCTTGCGCCTCCATCCCGAGACCTATGCCTTTATAAATGAAGTCCAGACGCGCTATGGCTGCGAGATTGAAGTTATCCGGCCCAAAAGCGGCGATGTGCAGCGGATGGTCGAGCGCCACGGCGAATATTTGTTCTTCGACTCCAAGGAAAAACAAGAGCACTGCTGCCAGGTGCGCAAGGTCTGGCCCAACAATGCGCTGTTGAAGACCGCCGACTGCTGGATCTCGGGCCAGCGCTGGGATCAGTCCAAATATCGCCAGGAGACGGCGCAGAAGGCGACGCTGATCACCGAGTATGGCACCCAGCGTCAGATTGTAAAGCTGAACCCGCTGGTGGATTGGAGCGAGGAAGCGCTGATGGAATTTATCGCGCAAAACGACGTGCCGGTCCACCCGCTCTACGAGCAGGGCTATCCGAGCTTCGGCTGCGTCATCTGCGCCACCCCGACCCGTCCCGGCGAGCATCAACGCGCCGGACGCTGGCGCTGGTTTAACGGGCTGCAGGAGGGGGGGAGAGACCCCAAGGAGTGCGGGCTGCACTACAATATCTGAGGCGATCCACGTCGGATGATGGTCTGGTGATGAGTTCCCGGGTAAACTCGCTGATCCTCGCTGTCGCCTTTGCTGTCGCTGGCCTGGCGCTCTACGCCAACGCGCTGAATTTCCCCTGCAGCGGACACTGAAGTCCTATCAGCCTGGGCTCGGCGCTGCGGCGTCGGGGCTTGGGTTGGTCTGCGCCGCCTTGTGGTTGGTCCATCTATAAGGAAGGAAACGCACAATGGCGATAAAATTGACATGGCGCTACCACCGCCCTGGCTGAATAAGCTGCAAACACACGCAAGAGTTTCTTGTGCAAAACGACATTGCCGATGGCACCGTACAGAGCGCTGGCGTGGAGCCGGTGGAGGGCGAGGCCGCGCTGGCGTTGCTCGCAGGCGTAAAGGAGCTTTTTATCGCCAAGGGCAAGAAAACCCTCCGCTTCGATATGGCGTCTGAACGGCCCGCCGCCGCGGAACTGCTGGAACTGTTGCTGGGGCGGTCGGGCAAGCTCAGGGCGCCGGCTCTTCGCCACGGATCGCGTTTTATCGTCGGCTATAATCAGGAGTTATTGCCGACGGCGCTGGGGTAGTGGATCTGGGGTGGCGGATTGTGGATGAAATGTTGCTTTTCGCGGTGGCATCTAAATCGGTGAAGCGCAAATCCACCTGACGGAGGAACTCATCCCATGACTGCTCGCCGCCGCTCGTGTTGGCAAGAGGGGATTTTCTACTGAGGAGCGGAGGCCGACCCCCGAGTCGAAGCGTGAGGCGCAGCCTAATGGCTCATTCCAACACTAAGTCGTAACCCCTTTATTCCAGATATTGACTACCGAATAACCGACCTTTTCGCTATAGGTTTTGGCGCCGCTGGCGAGGGCGAGGGCGTATTCGAAGATTAGCCGACCCAGATCCTCGAAGGTTTCGGTTCCGTCGGCGATGGTCCCCGCGTTGACTTCCATATCCTCCATCCGCGCGAAAGTGTCGCTGTTGCTGACGACCTTGAGCCAGGGAATCAAGATGCCGCCGAAGCAACTGCCGGCCCCGGTGCTGAAGACTCCGACCTGAGCGCCGCCGGCGGTCTGGCCGGTGCACGAGGCTGGGTCGAAGGCCGGGGTATTCATAAAGCCGAAGCCCTTTTCGGTAATCTCCTCCGCATAGTCATTGACCCAGTTGAGCGCGGTAGTGCCGCCCTTGGCCACTGAGCCGAGGGCTTTTTCGGCGATGGTCGAGAGGCCGCCTTCGATATTGCCATAGGCGAGGTTGTGCTCGGGGGTGCCGTCGCCGGCGGAGAGATAGTTGCGATAGGCGGTGACGTGGTCGAGATAGGCCCTCGCGATGGCGGGGGTTTTGGCCCGCTGGGTTAGCAGGTGTCCCGCGCCGAAGGTCTCGGTGGTCTCGGCGATAAACGAGGTGCCGCCGCAGCGGATCAGCAAATCGGAGGCGTGGCCGATGGCGGCGTTGGCGGTGAAGCCGCTATTGGCGTTGCTGCCGCCGCACTGGGTGGCGAGGATCAGCTCGTCAGCCGGGATTAGTTGGCGGCGGCGGGTGTTGACCTGGGGCAATAGCCTTTGTTCGACATAGGCGACGATCTGGTCGACGGTCTGCCAGGTGCCGCCGGTTTCCTGGATGGTAATCAGCGGCATGGCGTTTGCGGGAGTGGTTTCGCAGTCTGCGACCTGGATGAGTTGGTCTTGGTCGAAGATGAGCGCGGCCTGGCCCTTTTCGCAACCGAGTTGGACGATTACTCGGCCGCCGACATTGGGATGATCCATGAGATTCTGGATGGTGCGGTTTTGCTGGAGGTGGCCGTCGCTCAGGGTGACGAGGCCGCAGCCGCTGTCGTGGGTGAGGCCGATGATGCCGTCGACATTGGGGTAGCGGCGGGCGTAGTATTCACTTTTGCAGTTGAGTTCTTCGAGGGCCATTTCGACGACATGGGCGGAGCAGTCGACGGTGCTGCCGATGAGGATATAGTTGCGGGTGCCAGCCCGGCCGCAGGGGTTTCGGAAGCCGAGGAAGTAGCGGTCGGCAATGGGCGGCAGTGGCGGTGGGGGTGCGGTAGCGAGGTTGGCAGTGGTGGCGTCCATCAGCCGGCCCATGCCGAGGTTGTGGGTGTGGATGGCTGTGCCGGCGGCTATGGACTCTGTGGTGTAGCCGATGATCTGGCCGTATTTGTAGACGGCTTGGTCGGTGGCGAGGTCGGTGAGGGCGATTTTGTGGTAGGGGCGGATGGGTTCCTGGATGGTGATGTCGGCGATGGTTTCACCTTGGGCCAAGGCTTTGAGGGCGATGGCGACATTGTCGGTTTCGGGGTGGATGATGATGTGGGTGCGATTTGCCATCAGGCGGTCTCCATCAGCGACTCCGCCCAGGTGCGCAAAGGGATGTCGTCGGGGTTTTTGGTCAGCCAGTATTGCGAGGATGGGGCGACGTCTGGATCTGCGCCCAGGGGGTCCCCACCGCTGGGCAAGGCGCCCAAAAGTTGCTGGCGAATCGGTGAGCAGCGGGCGAGTAGCTCGGGGTCTTGCTGGATATAGTCGGTGGGACGCAGCCAGCGGTAGTGGTAGCCGATGTGCATGATTTTGCGGGTCTTTTGCGATTGGTTGGGGCCAACGCAGTGCCAGGTGGCGGTGCGCCAGAGTACGGCGGAGCCGGCTGGCAGCTTTAGCTCCAGGGCTTGCTCAGCGGGAACCTGGCGGTTCATCGCGTGCAAGTCTGCAGGGGGCCGCTGGTGGCTGCCCGGCGCTAGCCAGAGATTGCCACAGCCGGATTCGGTCATGTCGAAGAGGGGGTAGAAGACCTTGATTTCCATAAAGGGGAGGCGACCGTCTAAAGAAGGTGCCTGGAAGATTTCTGGGCTGGCCAGATCTGGGTGCCAGATGACGTTGCGATAGCCGGCTTGCTGGTCGGCCCCATTGCCCGTGCCGGTTGCGCCAGCCTGCAGGTCGGCTGGATAGGGCGGTCGGTAGTCGAGATGGGTGGTGCGGATCTGGATATTCCAGCCGATGGCATCGACGACCAGTGGCAGCATCCGCGGATGGTCGATGAGATCTAAAAAGGCGTCGTGTTGCGCCAGGGCATTGCGGACCTGGAAATGCGTCTCGGGGGGCAGGTCCTGTTCCTTTTGGATCCGTGCGACTATTTCGTCGGCAGCGTCGGATAGCCGGGTCAGCTCTGCGGACGTCAGGAAGTTTTCGAGGATGACGAAACCGTCTTCGTCGAAGGCGCGTTGTTGTTCTGGGGTCATGGCCAAGGTCATTTTTGCCTCTTCGTTGCGGGCGAGTATGAGAGGTATATTGATTTATTTCCATGCTGTCGGCAAGTAACATAAAGGATGCGGAGCTAAGCTGTAGCCAGTTGTTTAAAGAGGTCACCCCGTTCGGCATAGCTGGAAAATTGATCGAAACTGGCGCAGGCTGGCGATAGCAACACGACATCGCCGGTCTGTGCTATTTGTCGGGTGGTGGTCATGGCCTGGGCGAGGTCGCGGCAGTGGTGGACGGTGGTAGTGGAGCAGGCCCGTCGTATGGCAGCTTCGAGTTGCGGGGCTTCCTCGCCGATGAGGAGCACCGCGCGGATATTGCCTTTGGCGATGCAGGCGCCCAGGGCGCTGAAGTCGGCGCCCTTAGATGCGCCGCCGGCGATCAATAGCAGGGGCTCGTCGAAGGATTGGATGGCGGCGATGGTGGCGTCGATGGTGGTGGCCAGCGAGTCGTTGTAATAGCCGATGCCGTCGCACTCGGCGACGTATTCGAGGCTGTGCGGCAGGCCTTGGAAGGCGCGGATGGCTTTGGCGAACAGGGCCGGTGGCGCACCGCAGCAAAGGGCGGCGGCGGCGGCGGCGGCGACATTGGCCCAGTTGTGACGCCCGTGCAGGGGAATATCGGCTACCGGACAGACCCTTTCGGCTTTTGCGCCGGGATGGCGGACCCAGAGCTGCTCGTCGGCGATCCAGGCGCCTTGGGCGACCGGGGCAGTAGCGCTGAAACTCCAGACCACAGCGGGGCTATCTTCGGCAAAGCTTCGCGCGGTGGGACAGTCCTGGTTGACGATGAGGATATCAGCGGCGGTCTGGTGGCGGCAGATGGGTTTTTTGGCGGCGATATATTCGGCGCGGTCGGCGTGGTAGTCGAGGTGGTCTGCGGTGACCGAGAGCACCAGGGCGATGTGGGGGCTCAGGTCGAGATCCTGCAATTGAAAACTGGAGAGTTCTAAGACGACGCGGTCGGCGGGTTGCAACTCGGCGAGAAAGTCGATCGGCGGGCGACCGATATTGCCGCCGCTGAAGACGCGCGCCGCAGAGTCGGTCGCCAGCAATGCGTGCAGTAGCGCGGTGGTAGTGCCCTTGCCCTTGGTGCCGGTGATGCCGACTACGGGAGCAGGGCACAGTTGCAGGAAGAGTCGGGTCTGGCTCGAGATCTCGCCGCCGCGTTGGATGGCGTCCTGAATGCGCGAGTCCAAAAAGGGCAGCCCCGGCGTGCGGAAGAGCAGGTCGAAGTCGGTCAGACCGGCGAGGTAGTCGTCGCCTACGCGCCACTCCCGCACATCGGCCAAAGGAGCATCCGGTTGGCGGGCGTCGCAGATGGCAAAGGGGATCGCATGGGTCTGGAGAAAGCGGGCCAGCGCGCGGTTTTCTACGCCGAGGCCGAGTAGGGCGATGCGCCGTTGTCGCAGGTGTTCAATCATTTTTTTCGCGTCCCGACCGCGCTTGACACTTTTTGGCCGATGGGTTTCTTTCACATCATTAAAATAGTATGCGTTCCGAGCCCGGAGATGCATTGCTCAACAACCTTTTGCAAGAGAATGGATCGTGGCTCTAACTATTATGCGCACGGTGCGGCCCAGTCCGCAATGGCAGGATTCGCTGATTCGCATCGAAAAAGGCCAGCG
>JAYYUU010000310.1:0-7736 GCA_036343835.1 Candidatus Latescibacterota bacterium
AAATCCACCCCCGCGCCATCTGCGCCAAGGTGTGCAATCCAATCCGCCGCACCGTCTCGCCGGCAAAGCGCTGCGCATCGGCCATCAACAGTTCCAGACGCATCCCCGGCGGAAACTTGGGCGCGCCCCCAAAGCCCCCATTAATCGCATCGTAGCGCCCCTGAATCGCCGCCAGTACCCGCGCCACCACCACCGAGTCGGGCGCCATCGCAGGCACCTGCTCCCCCGACTCCAACTTGCGGATCGTCGCGGTCAACTCCGCCGCGATCTCGAGCACCTTCCCTCTTTCCTCTCGCCAGTGCTGGCGCATAATCCCCAGCACCCGCGGAAACGAGGGCCGGCCGTGCGCGTCCTCGGGCGGAAAATACGTTCCGGCAAAAAACGGCTGCAACTCCGGCGTCATAAAAATCGAATTGGGCCAACCCCCATGTTGGGTGATCAACTGGGTCGCCATCATATAAATGCGATCGATATCCGGCCGCTCCTCGCGGTCGACCTTGATATTGACAAAATCGGCGTTCATCAGCGCGGCGATCTCCGGGTCGGAAAAAACCAGCCGCTCCATCACATGACACCAATAACAAGTCGAATACCCCACCGACAAAAAGATCGGCTTGTCCTCCGCCTTCGCCCGCGCAATGGCCTCTTTCCCCCACGCGTACCACTCGACGGGATTGTGCGCGTGCAACAACAGATACGGGCTGGTCTCTGCGACCAGATGGTTGCTGTATTTCCACGTCCCATCCGCATTCTTCAACCCATGCCCTTCCTGCGCCTCCACTGCAACGGGCTCATCCCCGAAAACCCACAACCAGCCCCACGTCGCACCAAAGCCGACGACGAGTACCGAGATGACGCCCAACCAGAAGCGGAGTGATGTAGCGGAAAGAATTGGCAAAATATCCTCTGTCGATCGCGGGTGGTACTAGTGGACGGGCTCTTGGAGGGTTTCCCCTCGCTCCAACATCTCCCTCGTCACCTCCACCACATACTCCACATCCCCCAACCCCACATGTCGATTCACCACCAACCGCGCCCCGTGCGGCGGCCGTGGATTGCACAACACCCCCCGCTCCTTCCACCGCCACACCACCTCCGCTGCCAACCACCCCAATTCCGCAAAATCCACCTTCAAAATATTCGTCGGCCGCGGCGGAAAAACCACCGCCACCCCCTCGATCGCCCCCAACCCCACCCCCAGCGCCTGCGCCACCGCATGATCTTCGGCCAGGCGGTCCACCATCTGCTCCAGCGCCACCACCCCCGCCGCCGCCACCACCCCCCCCAGCCGCATCGCGCCCCCGCGCCCCTTGCGCCACCGATAGGCCGCCTCGACAAAGGCCCGGCTCCCGCACAGCAACGAGCCCACCGGCGCGCTCAAGCCCTTCGACACGCAAAACATCACCGAATCCACGTGGCGGGTGTAGTCGCGCGCGTCGACCCCCATCGCCACGGCGGCGTTGAAGACCCGCGCCCCATCCATATGCAATTTCAGACCGCGCGCGCGGCAGGCCGCAGACACCGCCACCAGTTCTTCCACCGACCACGCCTGACCCGCGTAGTTGTTGTGGGTATTTTCAATGCAGACGAGCTTTAGCGGCGCAAAGTGCGGGTTGTCGCCGCGGACATTGGCGTGGATCTGATCGGCCGAGACGATGCCGTATTCGCCTCTGACCGCGCGCGCGGCCAATCCGGCAAGATTGGCATAGGTGCCCGCCTCCCAATAATACATATGGGCCTGCTCCTCAAAGAGCACCTCGTCGCCCCAGTTGGTGTGGGCTAGTAGCGCGCAGGTATTGCCCATCGTCCCCGATGGCACGTAGAGCGCCGCCGCCATCCCCACCTTCTCGGCGGCCAACTCCTGCAGGCGATTGACCGTCGGATCTTCGCCATAGACATCGTCGCCCAGGGGCGCGCGAGCCATCGCCTCCCGCATTTCCTCGGTGGGCAGCGTAATGGTGTCGCTGCGCAGGTCTACCATCTTGTCGCTCATCGTCGCTCTCCTCGCTTGACGCTAGGCACTTCGGGCCGTATGCTTTCGCTGCAGTTTTTGCAAAAACTACGCATCGCAAGGAGTTGCGTCCAATGGCCTTTTCCCCCCAGGGCACTACCCACCGCAGCACCGTCACCGGCCGTCGCGGCATGATCGCCTCGGCCCACCCCCTGGCCTCGCTGGCTGGACTGCGCATCCTGATGGAGGGCGGCAACGCCATCGACGCCGCCATCGCCACCGCCGCCGCGCTCAATGTCGTCGAGCCCTATATGTCGGGCATCGGCGGGGTCGGCTACCTGCACATCTACAGCGCCCGCGAAAAAGAGCACAAAATCGTCGACTATGTCGGCCTCACCCCCCAAGCCGCCGACATCCGTCTCTACGACGAGCCCAAACAGGACCGCGGCCCCCTGTCGCCCCTGGTGCCCGGCGCCTGCGGCGGCTGGCTTTTAGCGCTTGAGCGCTACGGTTCAATGGACGCGGCCCAGGTCTTCGCCCCGGCCATCGAATACGCCGAGCAGGGCTATGCGCTCACCGTCAAAAACTCGCTCTTCTACGCGGCGGCCGCCCCCGACCTGCTGCGCTTCAAAACCGGTGGCGAAACGTATCTACTCGACGGCCAGGCGCCCCAACCCGGCGAAGTCGTGGTGCAAAAGGACCTCGCCGAGACCTTCCGCAAAGTCGCGGCAGAAGGCCCCGACATCTATTATAAAGGCGCCATCGCCGACGCGATCACCCGCTATATGGAGCAAACCGGCGGCCTGCTCACCAGCGCCGACCTCGCCGACTTCACCCCGGCCATCGTCGATCCCATCTCCATCGACTATCGCGGCCGGCAGATCTTCGCCCCACCCTTGCCCTGCCAGGCGATCCAATACCTGGAAACCCTGGCCATCATGGAGGGCTTCGACGTCGCCGACATGGGTCACAACACCGCCGAAACCCTGCACCGCTTTATCGAGACCACCAAGCTGGCGATGGCCGACCGCATCGCCTACGCCGCCATCGACGCCCCACCGACAGCGGGCTTATTGTCCAAGGAATTCGCCGCTGCGCGCCGCGCCCTCATCGGCGAGCGAGCGCAGTTCACCGCCGGCGAGCGCCTCTTTCCCGGCAGCCCCGCTGGCGAGGTCCCCGCCGGCGACCCGGGGCAGTGGATGCAGGAGTGCACCACCCATTTCGACGCCATCGACGCAGACGGCAATGCCGTATCCTGCACCCAGAGCCTGGGCAGCGGCTTTGGCTCGGCGATGGTCGTGCCCGGCACCGGCATCACCCTCAACAACTTCATGCGCTGGTTCGACCTCGAGCCCACCAGCCCCAATGCCATCGGCCCGGCCATAAAAAACGAAATGTGCGTCTCACCGGCTCAAGTTTGGGACCAGCACGGCCTGCGCCTGCTCATCGGCACCCCCGGCAGCTATGGCATCCTCCAGACCACCCCGCAGATGATTATGAACGTCCTCGACCACCAGCTGAGTATCCAGGCCGCCATCGAGGCCCCCCGCGTCAAGACCGGCGCCCCCGGCTATGCGGTCGACGCCGAGTCGCGGATCGACCGCGAGGTCTTCGCCGAGTTGGAGCGCCGCGGTCACCAGTTCCATGATTTGGGCGACTGGTCGGCCGGCGTCGGCGGTGGCCAGGGCATCGCCGTCGATCCCGACACCGGCTCCTTTATGGGCGGGGCCGACCCGCGCCGCGACGGCTATGCCCTCGGGTGGTGAGCGATGGGATCCGCCGCCACCACCCTCGAGCACCAAGACCGCACCTACACCTTCTACAACGAGGACTGCATCGCCGGGATGCGCGACCGACTCGCACCCGGCTCAGTAGACGCGGTCGTCACGTCGCCACCCTACAAACTCGGCACCTCGTACAAGGGCTACGACGACACCATCGAGCGCGAGGATTACGTGCGGTGGATGGGCCAGTGGGCCGCCGCCGTCAGCGGGGTTCTCAAAGACGATGGCTCGCTCTTTTTGAATATCGGCGGCAAGCCCTCTAATCCCTGGGGTCCCTTCGAGGTTCTGCTGGAGTTGCGCCAGTACTTCGCCCTGCAAAATGTCATCCACTGGGTCAAATCCATCGCCATCCAAAAAGAGGACGTCGGCCGCTATCCCGGCATCAATGGCAATGTCTCGGTCGGCCACTACAAACCCATCAATAGCCCGCGCTATATCAACGACTGCCACGAGTATATCTTTCACCTGACCAAAAACGGCAAGGTCTCCCTCAACCGCCTCTCGATCGGCGTCGAATACCAGGACAAGACCAATATCGGCCGCTGGGGCGGGGCCAATCGCCCCGACCGCCGCTGTCGCGGCAACACCTGGTTCGTACCCTATAAGACTATCAAGAGCCGCGACAAACAGCGCCCGCACCCGGCGACCTTCCCGGTCAAAATCCCCAAGATGTGCCTGCAATTGCACGGCGTCGAAGAGACCGAACTGGTGCTCGACCCCTTTATGGGCATCGGCAGCACCGCCCAGGCCTGCCTCGAGCTAGGCCTGGATTGCGTCGGCTTCGAAATAGACGCCGATTACTGCGCCCAGACCGCGCAGGCCGTCATCGCCGCCAGCGAAAAGCTGCACTTCCCGTAGGATAACTGCCATGTCCGCAAATCTCGGAGACCTCCGCGCCCAGGACCGCGCCCACGTCTGGCACCCCCTCTTCCAACACCAAGTCCTCGACGAGCGCGACCTGCTGCTCGTCGCAAAAGGCCAGGGCGCGACCCTCACCGACGGCGAGGGCAACACCTATCTCGACGCCTACGCCGGCCTCTGGAATGTCAATGTCGGCTATGGCCGCAAAGAAATCGCCGACGCCGTCGCGCAGCAGATCACCAAACTCTCTTTCTATCCCCACTCCCAGATCAACGAGCCGGCGACCCGCCTGGCCACCCGCCTCGCCGAGATCTTGCCGGGCGAGCTTAAGCACCTCTTCTTCTCCAACTCCGGCTCCGAAGCCAACGAGACCGCCTTCAAGATCGCCCGCCAATACAGCCGGCAGCAACACCCCGGGGAAAATCGCTACAAGATCATCGCCCGCTACCAGGGCTACCACGGCTTCACCTATGGCGCGATGTCGGCCACCGGCCAGGTCGGCCGCCGCAGCAAATTCGAGCCCCTGGTCCCCGGCTTCCTCCACGTCGATCCCCCCTATTGCTATCGCTGCCCGCTCAACAGGACCTATCCCGAATGCGGCGTGGCCTGCGTCGAAGAATTCGAGAAAATCATCGTGCGCGAAGGACCCGAGACCGTCGCCGCGGTCATCGTCGAGCCCGTAATCGGCGGCGGCGGCGTCATCGTCCCCCCCGCCGAATACCTGCCGCGCCTGCGCCAGATCTGCGACCGCTACGACGTGCTGCTAATCCTCGACGAGGTCATCACCGGCTTTGGCCGCACCGGCAAGCTCTTCGCCGCCGAGCACTGGGGCGTCGCACCCGATATCGCGACCCTGGCCAAGGGCGGCACCAGCGGCTACCTGCCCCTGGGCGCCTGCGCGACTACGCCCGAAATTTTCTCGGCTTTTCTCGGCGAGCCGGGGGCGGGACGGGAGTTCGCGCAGGTCTCGACCTATGGCGGCCACCCGGTCTGCTGCGCCGCCGCCCTGGCCAATATCGAGATCATCCTGCGCGAGCGCCTGTGGGAAAACGCCGCCCGCGTCGGCGCGTATCTCCTCGCCAAACTCCAGGCCCTCGGTTCGCCCTTTGTCGGCGATGTGCGGGGCCTGGGATTGATGATCGCCGTCGAGTTGGTCGACGACAGCGGCGCGGTGCTCGACGCCGAGCGCGCGGCCAAAGTGGCTGCCGGCATCCGCCAGGCCGGCGTAATCGTCGGGCGCATGAGCCACGTCATGGCCGGGCCCGAAAGCACATTCTTCGTCGCGCCGCCGCTGATTCTCACCGAGGCCCAGGCCGACCAGATCGCCGCGGCCTTCGCCGCCGGTCTGGACGCGATTTGACAATCTAAACAATGGACACTGCCGACCTCTGCTACCTGCCAGCCCTGGAGTTGCGCGCACTCTTCGCAAAACGCGAACTCTCGCCGGTTGAAGTCACTGCTGCGATCCTCAACCGCATCACAGCCATCAATCCGAGCCTCAACGCCTATATCACCGTCAGTGCCGACCTGGCTCTGGCGCAAGCCCGCAGTGCCGAAGCGAGCTACGCTCAAGGCGATGCCCCGCCCTTGGCCGGTATCCCATTCTCACTCAAAGACCTCACCGCAACCAAGGGGATTCGCACCACCCGCGGCTCGCTGCTCTACCAGGACTGGCGGCCTGATTACGACGCCCCGCTCGCCGAGCGCCTCTACGCCGCCGGAGGCGTACTGCTGGGCAAAACCAACACTCCGGAATTCGGCTGGAAGGGCGACTCGGGCAATCGCGTCTGCGGCCCGACCCACAACCCCTGGCAGCACGGCAGCACCGCCGGAGGCTCCAGCGGTGGTGCCGCCGCCGCCGTCTCTGCGGGTCTAGGCCCACTCGCACAGGGTACCGACGGAGCCGGCTCGATCCGCATCCCCGCATGCTTCTGCGGCGTCTACGGCCTCAAGCCCTCCTTCGGACTGGTGCCGCAGTATCCCGCCAGCCTGGTCGAGCCCTTCTCGCACGCCGGCCCGATCACCCGTACGGTCGCCGATGCCGCGCTGATGCTCAACGTCATCCGAGGTGCCGATCCGCTCGACAAACTCTCCTGGCCGGATGATACAGATTATCTAGCTGCGATGGAAGGAGATCTAGAGGGGTTGCGCGTGGCTTTCTCACCAAATCTGGGCTACGCCGCCATCGAACCGGAAGTCCAAGCCCTCGTCACCCAAGCGGTTCAGCGCTCTGCGGATTTGGGTTGGCATATCGAAGAAACCCACCCCGGCCTGCCCGATCCATGGGACCTCGTCGATACCGTCTGGGCCTCGGCTTTTGCCGGCGCCTTCGATCTCGACGAGGTCGGCGACCAGCTCGATCCCGGCCTCGTCGAGGTGATCGAAGCCAGTTACCGCTACACCGCTACCCAGCTCGCCCGCGCCCACCAGAACCGTCTCGAATACTATAACCAGTGGCGCATCTTTATGCAGGATTACGACCTTTTCTTTTCACCGACCCTACCCGTTACCGCCTTTCCGGCCGGCGACCACCATCCCGCCACCATCGACGGTCACCCCACCACCTATCTAGGCTGGACCGCTTTCACCTACCCTTTCAATACAACCGGTCAACCCGCTGCCACCGTGCCCTGCGGCTTTGCCGCAAACGGCCTGCCCGTGGGCATGCAGATCGTTGGACGCCATCGCGACGATGCCACCGTGTTGCGAGCCAGCGCAGCATTTGAGGCGATTGCGCCCTGGACAGCGCGGCGACCGGAACTGAGTTAGACAAAACGCGATCCAATTCTCTGCACTCAGCACCCAGAATCTCACAGGGGTATGATTTGAAATGGCTACCCTGAGACTCACCAGCGGACAACTCACTGCGGCCAACAAATTTCCGCTTTCTCTCGATCTCGGCGACCAACTCACCGTCACCGCATCGATCTTCGCTGAGGAGTACCGTCCCGAGGCCGTTCAGGTGCTGACCGCTCAATGGCAACTCGCCACCACCTTCGACGCATTCTCCGGCTTCGATGCCGGCTCTACCGATGGACTGGCCTGCAAGGGCTATATGGGTGGAATTTGCGATGGCCGCTACATCTATTTCTCGCCCAATCGAGACAGCAACGATCGCCACTCGGTCCACGGTCGCGTAT
>JAYYUU010000311.1:0-6178 GCA_036343835.1 Candidatus Latescibacterota bacterium
ATCGGGCTATAAAGGGCAAACAGATAAACTAAGCTTCTGGCATACCGAGAGCAAGGCTTGGCGCTGCTAAGGGTACTCTATCTGAAATATAAATAAAAGTTTATGATTCAGGAAGTGGGAGCGGGAAAGCGCTGACGGCAAAGGCCAAACCACAAATAGCCCAAGGGGATGAGTTTGCTGCTGCGATAGGCGAGGGAAGTGCCGATGCCCCATTCCCGTTCGGGGTCGATCGCGCCATAAGTGCCCGGTTCGACATCGAAAAATACAAAGGGAGTTGGGAGGGCGATAAAGGCAAATATCCACAAGAGCTTAGATGCATTTGATTGAATGTGGAGAGCTATGAGAACGGGCAGGAGAAAGACATAGTGATGCTCCCAGATGTCTTTGTAAATGAGAAAAAAGGTGCACAACCACAGGGACAGCAGCTGAATCGGATCGTCTGGGCGATGGCGCAGGCTGGCGGCGATCGCCGCCAGCAGGATGGCCGCTTGCGACAGGTAGATGGCCATGCGGCCCATCGTCGGGAGATCGGCCAGCGTCGTCAATTCGGCCAGCGGTTGGTCGGCGAGCTTGGCCACCAGGCTGACCAGTCCGCCCTGCAGGCCGAGATTTCCAGCGTGGGTGAGGGCACCTTGGACATGGCCGCCCTGAGTGTTGGTGTGCACAAAGGCTGCAAAACGGTCTGGATGGAGCAGGAAGTAGGGCAGAGAACTGAGCAGGCCGATACCCAAACCCAGGCCCAGGATGCGAAATGCGCGCAGCCGCAGCAGGCCGGGAACGAGGATCAGGGCATTGGGTTTGACCAACAAGGCACCGGCCCAAAAGAGCCCGGTCAGCCGACCCTGGCCGCGCTCGAGGCCAACCATTAGCCAGAAAATCAGCGCCGCGGCCCAGAAGCTGACCGGCCCCATGTAGAGCTCGAGGAAATAGGGGGTGTAGGCCAGCCACAAAAAGAGCGCGGGACCGCGGCGGGGGCCGTCTGTCCAGCACCAGGTCAACCACAAGTTGATTGCGAGCACGAGCTCGGTTATGCCCAGGTGCAGGAAATAGGCTGTTAGCGGTTGGAAGAGGGCGAAGCAGCGGCCGACTATTAGGGCGAAGGCCGGCAAGTAGCGACAGCCAAAGGCGCCCTGGACCGAATAGATATCGCGGCCATCGGCAAGAGCTTGGCCCGCCAAATAGAAAATGCCGAAGTCAAAGCCGCGCCGGGTGTGCGAGGCATCGTTGAAAAGGGGGCGGAGCGCGTCGCTGAAGAGCGCGGCTATAAAAAAGGCGTGGATTAGGAGACCGGCGCAAAGCCAGGGGGCCGATCCCTTAATCCACGCCTTGGCGGGAGCCGCCATGCTCTTACTGGACGTCGTCCCCGTCGTCTTCCTGGGCGATCTCTGCTGCTAAGCCGATTTCCCGCTTCGAGAACCACATCTCGTATTCGCCGGAGTCGGCGATGATGCGGCGGGCTTCCAACACCTGGGGATCGACGGTGATATTGTAGGCTTCGGCCGCCTGGAGCCCAAAGGCCTTTTCCAAGACGTCGAAGGTCAGTCGCCAGGAGATGAGTTTTTCGTTTTCCTCCCAGTGCTTTTCCTCGATCTTGTCGATCTCGTCGATCAGGCGGTTGAGTGGCTTTTCGAGTTTCTTGTACTCTACACCCTCGGCGATCTTGTCCAATTCTTTGACGTGGGCTTCGGCCTCGCTGATATACTCGAAGTCGCGATTTTCGGCAAAGGCGCGGAAATGGGTCAGCTCCTTCTCGTCGACGACGAAATCGGGCGTCAAGTCGGGATGATCGAAGGGATACTGCCGGGCGTAGTAGAAGAACTGGTTGTTGAGGCTATAAAAGCCATTGAGTTGCTCGTAGAGGCGGTTGCCCTTGCGTCCGGAGACCTCGATGTCGGGGATGACGCCGCCGCCGCCGCGGACCACGCGTTCTAATAGCAGGGTCTTGAATTCTTTGGCGCCGCTGTCGACGAGGGTCGAATCCTTGCGCATGCGCTTGTCGATGGAGCGGCCCGAGGGCGTGTGCCAGGCGGCCATCGTCAGCTTGAGTTCGGCCTTGTCGTCGATGGGGACCACCTGCTGGACCGAGCCCTTGCCCACAGTGGTCGCCCCCAGCACCAGCCCGCGGTCCCAGTCCTGGATGGCCCCGACGATAATCTCCGAAGCCGAGGCCGACCGGCCGTTGACCATCACGATGAGCGGCTCGTCCTCCAATAGGGCGTCTTTGCGGGTGAAGTATTTGGAGGTGTCCTCCAAAGCCCGACCGGCGGTGAAGACCACCAGGCGGTCTTTGGGCAGGAAGAGGTCGGCAATTTGCACCGCCTCTTGTAGATAGCCCCCGCCATTGTTGCGCAGATCGAAGACCAGCCGCTGCATGCCCTGGTCCACGAGGTCGACGATGGCATTGTACATCTCCCGGCTCGAGCCCTGCTGAAAGCGGTCGAGTTTGATATAGCCGGTACCATCGGGGAATAGGGTGGTCAGGGAGACGCTGTTCATATGGACTTCTTCGCGCACGATCGTCAGGGGAAAGGGCGTTTCGCGGTCGGCGCGTTTGAGGGTCAGGGTTACGGCGGTGCCCGGTTCGCCGCGCATGCTGTCGGCGGCGACCCCAGCCGACATGCCCACGGTGGAGGTGCCGTTGATCTCGGTGATCAAATCGCCCGAGCGGACGCCGGCCCTGGCCGCGGGGGGTTGGTCGTGCAGGAGACTCCACACGGCGATGGCGCTATCGGGATAGACCACCTGGATGCGGAATCCCAAGCCTCCGTATTTGCCCTGGGTCTGGATATTGAAATTGTCGAGGTTGCGCTTTTCCAAAAAGATCGAGTAGGGATCGAGGATCTCTATCATTCCGGCGATGCCAAAGCGGATCAGCGTATCCGGGGCGACCTGGTAAAAGGCGTTTTCATCCATCTTTTGGGCCACCTGCATAAGGGTGCTGAAGCGGTTGCGGAGCAGGTGGTCGCGATCTTCGATCTTGGGCAGGCCCGCGGTCTTAAAGGTGTATTCGGAAGGGGGATCCATGGCGTTGAAGAGGCCGCGAGCCGCCGCCTGCATCAGAGTGTCGGGATGGACTTCCACGAAATAGAGTTGGTGGATGCGGAGGGCAATGGTCCAGAGGATGGATCGGTATTCTTCCTGAACGGACCGTGCGCTAGCATCGCTTCGCGATGCGCGGTCAGCGGCGCGGGCGTCCGCAGCCTGCAAGACCAAGCTGAGCAGCAGTAGAATTCGGATAAAATGCAAGCGGAACTCCTTTGTCGGTGGGGACCTAAAACCCCGTGGGAGTATCGTTTGATTATACTGACGGCCCCGTTCTACGTCAAGAAGTGCGGCGGTTATAAGCCAGGGCCAAACCGCGCAGGACGAGGGCGGGATCGCAGGTGTCGACACCCGGAATATGCGGGTGGAGGAGCGGGCTGTCGCCACCGGTGAGAAAGACCGCGGTGGGCTCGTCGAGTTCCGCGGCCATCCGGGCACAAAGGCCCTCGACGAGCGCGGCCGAGCCGTGCAGGGCACCCGAGCGCAGGCCGGCGGCGGTGTTTTTTCCCAGCAGGGGTGCCGTGGGATCCAACTCTATTTGCGGCAATAGGCTAGTACCTGCGCTGAGGGCATTCAATCCCAAGTGCAGCCCCGGGGCAATCGCGCCACCGCGAAAAACGCCCTTTGCGTCGACGGCGTCGACCGTTAGCGCCGTGCCGGCATCGGCGATGATCGCCGCCTGCCCCGCAGCGGCCATCTCATGCGCGGCGGTGGCAGCGGCCAGGCGGTCGACGCCCACGTGATTGGGGTCGTCGTAATCGATCTGCAATCCCCAGTCCCACGAGCCCTGGATTTGGAGCACGGGTCCACGGGTATGGGCGCGACACGCAGTTTCATAGGCCTCGCCCAATTCCGCCACGACCGAACCTATGGCTACGCCGATAAGCGGCGGGGCGAGTGGGGCGAGCAGCCGCGACAATTTTGTATCGTCGGGTGGACCAGAGCGGTACTTCTGGTGTCGAACGAGATCCCCATCGACAAAAAGGCCGAGGTCTACGCAGGTATTGCCGATATCAATGGCTAGGAGCATGGCTGGGGGTTGGAGAATGGGGCTGAGTATTGACTTTCAACTGGGCATTCTGTAAATTGGCATGGTTTAAGTTGAGCAATCTCTTGCACATAGGCACTGTGGAGAGAATGGCCAGTAACATGGGAATAGGGTTGGAGGAATAATAATCAATATGTCGAAAAAGCGCATTACTTTCATCGTCATCCCCGCCAACGATGGTCAGGTCCGGGAGTATCGGTTCCCCCCAGCGATTTTGTGGATGGGGATGCTGGCCGCCTTTTGTTTTTTTGGGGCGTTTGGTTATTACACCAAGGGCTTTTACCAGAAAGTCAACCAGGAGCAGGCGATGGAGGCGTTGCAGGACGAAAACGGCGACCTCTCTCGCAGCATAGAACTGTCGCGCAAGGAAGTTCAGCAACTGGGGAATGCGATGGATCAGCTGGTTGCCGATGACGATCTATTGCGCGCCTACCACCAGATGGAGTCGCTATCGGCGGATTTGCGCCAGGTGGGTGTCGGGGGATCGGAGGACTTGCCCGAAGACTTCACCGCGTTGCCGTCGAAGAAGCGCGAAATGGTGCGCGATTTGAGCGCCCGCATCGACGCACTGAAACGGATGGCCAGTCTGCAGGAAGAGAGTTTTGAGGAAATTGAGCGCAAGTATCTCGAGACCCAGGGCAATGTCAAGCACCTGCCCACGATATCGCCGATCCGCAAGGGCACGGCCTGGACGACCTCGGGTTTTGGGCAGCGCATCGACCCCTTTACCGGGCGCAAGGCCTTCCATAGCGGTATCGACTTCGCCGGGCGCACGGGCACGCCGATTTATGCGACGGCCAACGGCGTCGTATCCCACGCCTATCTGGATAAGCGGCTGGGCAATGTCGTGGTTATCGAACACAATATAGAAGAAGTCAACGAGCAGGGTGTGGTCTATACGCGCAAGGGCGAGTTCCGTACCGAATACGGCCATATGGAAAAGTTCCTGGTCAAGAAGGGGCAGCCGGTGACGCGCGGGCAGCAGATCGGGATGATGGGCAGTACCGGCTATTCGACCGGGCCGCATCTGCACTACGCGGTGCGTTTCCAGGATCGGCGTCGCGGTGGGCATCGGGGCTACAAGAACCCGGAGAAATTCATCCTTGACCAGACGCGCGACGCCGAAGTCGCCAATTGGTGGGATGCCGAGGAATAGCAGACTCAGTCGCTGCGCATACAGCATAACCGGCCCACTTGCGGTGGGCCGGTTTCTCTTTTGGGAGCTTGCAGATGAGCACGCAAATCGAAGGCAAGGTAGCGGCCATTATCGACGATACGACCCTGGTGCTCAATATCGGCGGCGAACAGGGCGTAGAGGAGGGCATGGCCTTCGCCATTTTTGCCGCGCACGGAGAGATCAAAGATCCCGATAGCGGCGAGTCGCTGGGCCATTGGGAAATGGTCAAAGCGCGGGTGGTCGCCACGCACGTGCAACCCCGGCTGTGCACGGTGCGCGCACCGGTTGTGGGCGAGGCGCCGGTCATCGGCGATACCCGGACGCTGAGCGCGATGATGGTCGAGCATTCGGTCTCCCCCGCCAGGGGAGCAGCGGAGTGGCAGCGATTGGAGGTGCGGGGTGCCGATATCAGTGGGCGGCCCCAGTCACAGCCCATTGTGGTGGGAGACGGTGCTCGCTCGATGGTGGAAGCGGAAGATGGGGCGCCGGACGCCGCTGGTGAAGGTGCCGAGGATGGGGCGCCGGACGCCGCTGGTGAAGGTGCCGAGGATGTGCCTTCCGCTTAAGCTGGCGCTGGTCGGATTTTCCCTGGGGGGCTGCGCCCACTACTCGACTTCGGGCGGGCTGATCGGGGGCATCCGCAGCGTGGGGATTCCCGTCGCCGCAAATCAGTCGTCGGAGTTCGCGGTGGCCGAGCGGCTGACCGAGCGCACCGTCGACGCCTATACGCAGGATGGTCGGTTGCGGGTGGTCGACGAGGAGAGCGCCGATGCCCTGATGCAACTCGAGGTGATTTCGATCGACGATCGGCCCTTTACCTATACGGCGGCGGAAGAGACCGAGCAGTATCGCTTTGCGGTGTTGGTGGGGGCGGAGTTGGTGCGGGTGGCGGATGGGGAGGTGTTGTTGGC
>JAYYUU010000312.1:0-12901 GCA_036343835.1 Candidatus Latescibacterota bacterium
TATTGATAAATAGAGTGCGAATCTTAACGTTGTGTGTTATCTATCTATGTTCTGCCAGGATATCGATGAGATTTAAATTGTATCACTGGAGGGACAGACGAGGTTAATGTGTAACACCTGCGTTGGGGTAGTGTGGAAAACATGAAGATAATATCTCTTGCAAGAGGGCAGAGCAATTTCGTATATTTTGATGACCTGCCAAGCTGCTGGTTTCGGCCAATCTACCCTCTCGGACAGAACGGGTTTCGTGCTAGATAAATATCTAAAAAAGTGGTTTCTGGCCATCCTCAGACCGCTAGCCCATTTGTTTATTCGCCTGGGCTTCACGCCCGATTGGTTGACACTGTTGGGATTGGTCATGAACCTGGGTGCGACGGTAGCTTTTGCCAAGGGGCATCTACAGTGGGGGGCTCTGATTATGATGGTGGCGGGTCTGTGTGATATATTGGACGGGCAGGTCGCAAGGGAGGGGCGCAAGGAAACGAAGTTTGGAGCATTGCTAGATTCGACGACAGATCGGTATTCTGAAATTTTCATTTACTTTGGAATTAGTGCTTATTTGATTGGGCGCGATGAGTGGGCAGCCTCAGGTATTCTCTTTTTCGCGATTACGGGCTCGTTGATGGTCAGTTATGTAAGAGCGAGAGCGGAAGGGCTTGGGGAGGATTGCAAGGTGGGGTTTATGCAGCGCCCCGAACGTCTAATCGCATTGGCTCTGGGAAGCCTTCTCGGTCATCAAGGGCTGGTTTTTGTGCTGGTGTTGTTGGCAGTGACGACCAACTATACCGTTGTAGAGCGACTCGCCCATATCCGCAATAGATTGAAGTCTAACTCCAATCCGCCCGCCTCTGTTCAGCAATCCTGATCACCGGGATATCTGGACTCTTTCCTCGTCTTGTCAAAAGGTCATTTCATCGTTTTTGAGGGCATCGACGGTAGTGGCACAACGACTCAGTGCCGCATTCTATCGTCCTATCTCGAAGAGGCGGGAGCTCGGGTCACGTTGACCAGGGAGCCGGGGGGGACGCCGGCGGCGGAACAGATTCGCCGTCTCGTTCTCGACCCCCAATTGGGCGATCTCTCCTACATGGCGGAACTCTTCCTCATTGCAGCCAGTCGTTCACAACATGTAGAAGAGCTGATCCAACCATCGCTGGACAGGGGTGAGGTGGTTATTTGCGACCGCTATATCGCCTCGTCATTGGCCTATCAAGGTTATGGCCGCGGTTTGGATCTGGAAATCATCAAGCGGGTCAACCTGCTGGCGGTGGGTAATTGCGTACCAGATGTGACCATATATCTGGATCTGCCGCTGGAGGTAGCCCGAGCTCGGCGAGACCAGCGGGGGGACACAGCAGATCGGTTGGAGCAAGCGGGGGAGGATTTGCAGGAGAGGGTCGCCCGTGGTTATCGCGACATCGCGGGATCAGAGCAGACGGCACGTGTCTTTGACGCCCGTCTTGACCAGGACCAGTTGGCGTCGTGCATCAGGGATGCGCTTCGCGAGCAGTGGTTGTGGTTTCCAATAGAGGAGAATAAGGCATGAGGTATGGCTGGGTCTGTTTGATCGTTCTACTCGGGATTGGCCGAGTAGCCCATCCTGCGACTACGGGTGATCCGTATGCGGAGATAAACGCCAGTTGGGAGCGCTTTGGAGCGGTGTATTCGAGAATAGTGGACAATTACTACGCCAGCCCCGATCAGGAAGAAATTATGGGTGCGGCCATTGAGGGTATGCTTGGTCAGCTCGATTCATACAGCCAATACTACGACGAGGAAGGTCTGCGCCAATTGCGTCAAGATACCACTGGTAAGTTTGCGGGATTGGGTATCACGGTCGCGATAAAAGATCGATTTCCGGTGGTTATATCCCCAATTGAGGACACTCCAGCTTTCCGCGCGGGTTTGCAACCGGGTGATTTGATCGTCGAGGTCGAAGGGCAAAGCACGCTCGATATGCAGCTAGAGGAAGTGGTCAACACTCTGCGCGGAGGTCCGGGCACTAAAGTGGTGATTAAAGTGGCCCATCGCCTGGGAGCGCCGCCGCGAAGAATTGAGATCGAGCGCGAAATTATCAAAATAAAAAGCGTGGTGTTAGTCGAGGAACTCGATGGTGAGATTGGCTATATAAGCATGCGCCAGACCCGTTTTTCAGAACGCACTTCCATGGAGGTGGAAGAGGCGATCAAAAGCCTGTCAGAAGTGCGGGGATTGGTGTTGGACCTCCGCGGGAATCCGGGGGGTTTACTCAGTCAGGCCACACAAGTGGCGGATCTCTTTCTGCCCAAAGGCGCGGTCATTGTTTCGGTTAAGGAGCGCGAGGGGCGGAGGGAAGAAATCAGGCGTTCTCAGCGCCGGCCCGTCTCGGGAGAGATCCCCCTAGTGGTCTTGATCGATGAAGGCAGCGCCAGTGCCTCTGAAATCGTCGCCGGAGCTATTCAGGACAACGACCGCGGATTGATTATCGGGGGGACATCCTTTGGCAAGGGTTCGGTACAAACCATATTCGATCTGCACGCGGTTGCATCCAGCGCTCTGAAATTAACGACGGCACTCTATTACGCACCGAGCGGACGAAGCATACACCGCGATCAAAGGGTAGCGCGTCTAGTCCATCGCGTTCCGTTCGGGGACAGGGAGTTACCTCCACTCCTAGTGATGGACCTCATCCTGCGATCGCGCGATACGGATGGCGCGCTTTCGGCCTTACAAGCACACTTCGATATGAACCCGAACTCAGCCCAGCGCATCCTCTCGACTCGGTTGGGCGATCTGACGGGCAAGACCGGTTCGCCAGGAGAAGAGGCAGGATTATTGGATAGCCTCATGGGCCAAACCTACTATACCCAGAAGGGCCGTGAGGTCTTCGGCGGCGGGGGTATTAAACCAGATATCAGCATCGAACTCGAGCCCGAGCCCGATTATATCCAGAGCTTGCAACGCCGTCGGCTCTTTTTTGACTTTGCCATCGACTATGTGTCGACCGACTCCTCTTGGGCTTTGGCCCATCCAGAATTGATCGTTGGCGATGAAATGGTTGACCGTTTTATGGAATTCGTCCGCGCCACAGTTGAAAATGAGGCTCGGGACAAGACGGGCGAGAGTCAAATAGAAGAAATAGCAAATATAGCCGAGGACATGGGGTGGGGAGATGCTGTTCAGGAGTCGATCCACCGGTTGCGGACATCGGTTGAGCAGGAGTGGGATCAGCCAATAAGTAGCAAGCTAAAGCCCTTTTTAAAAAGTGCGATACATCGGGAGTTGGTCCTGCGATTCAAGGGCAGAAAGGCCCAGCTTCTCGAAGAATTACGGGAGGATCCGCAACTGACCAAGGCGATGGAAGTGCTCGCAGACCAGAATCGGTATGCGAGAGTTTTATCGGAAGGTGAGGTCGAGTGAGGTCGAAGGGGTTGCCTGGGGCCAGGCATTTTAGTATTTTACAAGAGGATATTCAGACCTTTAAGTTATTGGCTTTCCTAGAACTAGAAGTACATATACTTTGATATCAACATTTTTTCACAAGGGACGCACTCTACTAAGGGTCCTTTTTTCAGGGTTTTCGAGTCGGTTGTAATTTCGCAGAGCGAAATAGTCGCAAGTAGCTGTTTTTCACCAGCTTTATGACATTTTGGAAGGCGTTTTAAGTCGCGTTTCCAATAGCTGTTTTCACAGGTGTTTTTACCCGCGGGAGCGAAGTCTTAGCTCCTACTATCGATAACTCCGTTTGGGCTTGCTGTTCAGACTCAATCCTCGAAAGGGCTTGGGTCGACGCTTGGGCTTGAATTTCGTGCCACTGCCCTCATCTCCGGAGTCCAAATCGCGGGCTTAGGGTTAAACCCAACCACCTGTGTCTCCCACCCTGAAAAAACCTCGACCCTTCCGATCAAAGTGCTCCCGCAAAGGTAAGTCCGGCCGGTGATCTGCCATTGGGCCATTTCTAATTGGGCTTACCAGATAGGTATGAGGATCGCTTTATGCGAACAGAAATTTTTATCAACCACGGAATCCACGAATCCCGAATCGCCATTTTGGAAGACGGTCGACTATCCGAAATTTGGGTCGAACGACCCGAGAACGAACGGATGGTTGGGGATGTATATAGGGGAACTGTAACTGCGGTCCTACCGGGCTTACAAGCTGCCTTTGTAGAGATCGGCCACGAGCGCACTGCATTTTTGCAGGTGCGCGATATGATCGAAGCCGATAAATCCGAGACCGATGGGTCGCGCAGTGGGCGTCGTTCCCGCTACCGCAATTATCCCAACATTCAAAGTCTCATCAAAAAGGGCGAAAAGGTCCTGGTGCAGATCACCAAGGAACCCATCAGTACCAAAGGCGCCCGCGTAACGACCCAATTGTCGCTTCCGGGCCGTTTTATGGTGCTGATCCCAGGGGGCAACTGGGTTGGTGTCTCGCGCAAGATATCCAGCTGGGACGAGCGCAAGCGATTGCGGGATCTGGTCACCAAGATCAAACCCAATGGCTTTTCAGTCATCGTGCGGACCGAGGGCAAGAATCAGAGTGATCGCGAGTTCAAACGAGATATGAAACAGCTGGTGAGAAACTACGAGCGCCTGATGAAGACCAGTAAAAAGGCCCCTGCCCCTGTCTTGGTGCACAAGGAGATGGGCATGACCTCCAGCGTGATTCGAGATCTATTCACCGACAATGTAGATCGGCTGGTCGTCGACGACAAGGAGTTGTACAAGGAGATCACGACCTATCTGCGCCAGGTTTCACCCGAGTTGCGACAAAGGGTTGAGCTCCACCGCGAGCGCCGACCGATCTTCGATGCTTTCAAGATCGAGGAGGAAATCGAAAAAGCCACCAATCGCACGGTGTGGATGCGCCGGGGCGGGGCCCTGGTCATCGATTACGCCGAGGCGGGCACCTTTATAGACGTCAACTCGGCCCGCTACGTCGGCTCGGATGATCAGGAGGAGAACAACCTCAACACCAATCTGGAAGCGGCTCGCGAGATTGCCCGACAGCTCAAGCTACGCGATGTCGGTGGGATTATCGTCATCGATTTTATCGATATGAACGAGGAACGCAATCGCAAGAAGATCATCGATCGGCTGATCGACGAGTTCAAAAAGGACCGAGCCAAGGTCTCCATCAGCGCCCACGTCAGCGAGTTCGGCCTGGTCGAGATGACCCGCCAACGCGTGCGTCCGAACTTGCTCCATACCCATAGCGAACCCTGTCCGATCTGCAGCGGCACGGGCCGCATTATGGGGCCGGATACCACCTTGACCAGAATCGAGCGCTGGTTGCAGCGCTCCTACGCCGCCACCCGCGAGAAGCGCTACGTCCTCAAGGTCCACCCCGATGTAGCCAGCTATATCCTGGAGAACAGGGAAGAGCGGCTCAAGTCGCTGCGCAAGGCGACCAAGGCCCGGTTGCAGGTCGAGACCGATACGACCCTGGGTCCCCAGGACTATCGCTTCTTCTCGACCAAGCGCAGCCTGGACGTAACGGCCGAGTTCCGAGTTTGACAGAAAAACTACCGGTCCTTATCTTTCGCCTTCTCTGCTAATTGCGAAATTGTCTTAGGAGTTAGGTCATGTACGCAGTTGTCAATATCGCCGGCCACCAGGTCAAAGTCGACAAAGGCCTGCGCCTACGCGTACCGCGGCTTCAGGTCGAGGAGGGCAGCACGCAGGAGTTTACCGATGTGCTGCTGATCTCCAGCGAAGGCGAGACCAAGGTGGGCAGTCCCACGGTCGAAGGGGCCAGTGTTTCGGCGACGGTTGTCGGCCATGGCCGCGGCGACAAGATCATCGTCTTCAAGAAGAAGAAGCGCAAGAAGTATCGTCGGCGCAATGGCCATCGCCAGGACTACACCGAGATTCAGGTCGAGGACATCGTCCTCCCGAACTAGGCGCGAAAGGACCAGATACCATGGCTCATAAAAAGGGTGTCGGCAGTTCCAAGAACGGTCGCGACAGCAATTCCCAGCGTCTGGGCGTCAAGCGCTTTGGCGGCGAGAAGGTCAACGCCGGCACGATTATCGTGCGGCAGCGCGGCACGCGCATCCATCCGGGCACCAATGTCAAGAAGGGCGGCGACGACACGCTCTTCGCCACGATCGAAGGCCGAGTGCAGTATGAGAACTTCGGCAAGAAGCGCAAGCGAGTGAGCGTCTACGCCGCATAAGTAACTGCTTATAAGATATAGAAATGGGCTCCACCTTTAAGGTGGGGCCCGTTTTTGTTGGGGTGCGTCTCACGCTGCGGTGCGGGGGTCTTATCTCCGGGAAACGCTAAGGCGGCGGCCCCATCGGGCTGGCGGGAGGTCGCAGCAACGCCGTGCAGAGCACCTTAACGAGCGACGGGAGTGGGGCGCTAGAGTTCAACCAATGGCCTTGGGGGAGCTTTTCCCTACGACAGACCCCCGCACCTCCGCTGCATAGGTGGTAGTCGCCCTTAGTCAATAAATAGGGATGGGCAGAAAATAGGGATGGGCAGATTTTGTAGAAGGTTGATGTTGGGGAAGGCGTGATCACCTGACCGGGCTAAGATTTCCCACGTTCCTCTTTAACGCCAACCCGGTCAAACTACGCTAGATATATTACTTCGGTCATCGGCGCAAGCAGGGTATGGCCCGGAGGAGAAAGTATCCGTCTAGGCCCCTTGAGGTGCTCGTGTGCCCTATATCATCCCGAGTACGCCTGGGGGTGAGTCCGAGCGCCCCACTGTCGCCAGTCTGGGGCCGTGCTAATGCTTGCTCCGGAGGGTCTCTATAGCCCGGACCGCCCCCATCGCCCAACCCCATCTCACTTCCCCAGCAGCTTGGCCTTGAGATACTCGCGGTTGAGAAAAGAGATATGCTCGACGGCGATCTCCTTGGGACAAACGGCTTCGCACTCGTATTCGTTGGTGCAGTTGCCAAAGCCCTCCGCTTGCATCGCCGCGACCATCGCCGCCGTTCGCTTATGGCGTTCGGGTTGGCCCTGGGGCAGGATGTTGAGATGTTTGACCTTGGCGCTGACGAAGAGCATCGCCGAGGCGTTTTTGCAGGAGGCGACGCAGGCACCACAGCCGATGCAGGCCGCCGCGTCAAAGGCTTCCGACGCCAGTTCCTGCGAGATCAGCATCGAATTGGCATCGGGGACCGAACCGGTGTTGACCGAAGCATAGCCGCCAGTTTGAATGATGCGGTCAAAGGCCGAGCGGTCGACCGTCAGATCCTTGACCACCGGGAAGGCCGCGGCGCGCCAGGGCTCGATGGTGATCGTGGAGCCATCTTTGAAGCTGCGCATGTAGAGCTGACAAGTCGTGGTGCCGTGTCCGGGACCGTGTGCGACGCCATTGATGACCAGGCCGCACATGCCGCAGATGCCCTCGCGGCAATCGCTGTCGAAGGCAATGGGCTCTGCGCCTTTGCGCTCCTGTTCTCCGTTGAGGACGTCGAGCATCTCCAAAAAGGACATCTCCGGACGAACGCGTTCGAGCGGGTAGGATACCATCTGACCCTTGTCGTCGGGACCTTTCTGGCGCCAGACGGCAAGAGTAACGCTCAGACAATCGTCTTGGCGGCGTTCCTGACTCACTTGTAACTCCTTTGCGTCAGATGCACATTTTCGAAGACCAGCTCCTCTTTGTGCAGGACCGGGTCGGCGCCCACCGCCAGGAACTCCCAGGCAGCGACATAGGCGAAGTCCTCATCATTGCGCCTGGCCTCGCCCTCCTCGGTCTGATATTCCTCGCGGAAATGCCCGCCGCAAGACTCGTTGCGTTCATAGGCGTCGTGGATCATCAATTCGGCGAATTCCATAAAGTCGGCCACGCGCCCGGCGCGCTCTAGGACCTGGTTGAATTCGCCGGCGGTCCCGGCCACTGTCACGTTTTGCCAGAATTCATCGCGGATTTCGCGGACCTTCTCGCGGGCGCTGCTCAAACCCTCTCCATTGCGCGCCATGCCGCAGTGGTCCCAGAGCAAAAGTCCCAGCTCGCGGTGAAAATCGTCCACCGTGCGCTGGCCCTTGATGGCGAGTAATTTATCGATGCGCGCAGTCGCTGCCTGCTCGGCCCCGTCAAAGGCCGGGTGGTCGGTGCCGACATCGTCGGCCGGTTGACTGGCGACATAGCTGCCGATGGTATAGGGGATGACGAAATATCCGTCGGCCAGCCCCTGCATTAGCGCGCTGGCACCCAGGCGATTGGCACCGTGATCGGAAAAGTTGGCCTCACCCAGCACAAAGAGCCCGGGCAAATTGCTCATCAGGTTGTAATCCACCCATAGACCGCCCATCGTGTAGTGCACCGCCGGATAGATTCGCATCGGGGTCTGATAGGGATTTTCGTTGGTGATCTCGTGGTACATATCGAAGAGATTGCCGTATTTTTGGCTGATGGTCTGCTCGCCATCCCGCTTGATCGCGTCGGCAAAATCCAGGTAAACCGCTCGCCCGGTCGATCCGACACCGCGCCCTTCGTCGCAGACGGCTTTGGCCGCCCTGGAAGCGACATCGCGCGGTACTAAATTGCCGAAACTGGGATAGCGGCGCTCCAAATAGTAATCGCGACCATCGGGCGAAATCTGATCGGGCGTGCGCTGATCGCCCTCTTCCTTTGGTACCCAGACGCGTCCATCGTTGCGCAAACTTTCGCTCATCAGCGTGAGTTTGGACTGGTAATTGCCCGAGACGGGGATGCAGGTCGGGTGGATCTGGGTGAAGCAGGGGTTGGCGAAGAAAGCGCCTTGTCTGTGGGCGCGCCAGCTGGCCGTGACATTGCAGGCTTTGGCATTGGTCGAGAGAAAGAAGGCATTGCCATAGCCGCCCGTAGCCAGGATCACCGCATCGGCCACATAGCGCTCCAATTCACCGCTGATCAGGTTGCGAGCGACGATGCCGCGGGCTTGGCCGTCAACCATGACCAGCTCGAGCATTTCCCGGCGCGGCAAAAGCGTGACCTTGCCCATTTCAACCTGTCGCATCAGGGCGCTATACGCTCCGAGCAATAGTTGCTGGCCAGTCTGGCCGCGGGCGTAGAAGGTGCGCGAAACCTGGGCACCGCCAAAGGAGCGGTTGGAAAGCGTGCCCCCGTATTCGCGGGCAAAGGGCACGCCTTGGGCGGCGCATTGATCGATGATATGCGAACTGATCTGGGCCAGGCGGTAGACATTGGCCTCGCGGGCTCGATAGTCACCCCCCTTGACCGTGTCGTAAAAGAGTCGGTAGACGCTGTCGCCGTCGTTTTGGTAGTTCTTAGCCGCGTTGATACCGCCCTGTGCCGCAATGGAGTGGGCGCGGCGCGGGGTATCCTGGAGACAGAAGGAGAGGACGTTATAACCCAACTCGGCCAGGGTAGCTGCCGCCGAAGCACCCGCCAAACCCGTGCCGACGACGATCAGGGTGTGTTTGCGTTTGTTGGCCGGGTTGACCAGCTTGAGTTCGAACTGGTGTTTATCCCATTTTTCCGCCAGCGGACCACTTGGGATATGTCCATCTAATGCCATGTGCAGCCTTTCTCAAAAAACCGAGAGATCGGATTCGCATTTTAGAAGGGCGTAAAGCCCTGGGAGACGGCGATAGGTAGCACGCCAAAGCCAATAGCCAGAATCAGGCAGAGAACGAGACCTAGGGATTTGATCTTGTCGGAGCGTATGCTCAGGGTCTGAAATGCGCTCTGGAATGCGTGCCAGAGGTGAGAACCTAGGACTAGCATAGCTACTGCGTACCAGGCCATGTACACGGGGTCTTGAAATGTTTCGGATACTAGTTCGTGGAGTGTGCCATCTCCCTTGTCGCCGTATTTAAAGGTTTTGAGGTGCAAAACTAGAAAAACCAGGACGACCACGCCCGAATAGATCATGGTACAGGAAGCGAAACTCCGCCCACCAACGCTCTTGGTCATCTGATAGCCAATGGGACGTGCGCGGCGATTTTCGCGCGTGACATCAATCGCCAGATAGACGTGCAGCAGGAAGACGATAACGAGAAAGAGTTCGGAGGGAATGAGCAGGGGATGATTGATCAGAAAGTCCGAGTAGGCGTTAAAGGCCTGCCCTCCATCTCCCCTGAGCAGTAGCAAGTTCCCCGACAAGTGTCCGACCAAGAAGCCATAGAGGATCAGCCCGGTCAGGGCCATCCCCATCTTCTTGCCGATTGGCGAGGAAAGTAGTTTCGATGGCATGCCTTGTCGTATCTCCGCGTCCGGCCTAGGAGTGTATTGAGAAAGATAATACGCCCTTCGCAATAAAACCACTAATATGCAATGCACTTACACTGGGGCGAAAGGGGAGTGCGACGCCCATCTTGCCGATGTCGCGAAGTTTCCGTACCCTTTGATTTTCAATCACAAAGGCAATGGATTATGAAAATTCACGAATATCAGGCCAAGGAACTCCTCCGCCAGTATCATGTCGCCGTGCCCGAGAGCGCGGTGGTCGCTACGGCCGATGAGGCAGAAGCCGCCGCCGCACTCGGTGGCAAAGTCGTGGTCAAAGCCCAGATTCACGCCGGAGGGCGGGGCAAGGGCGGGGGCGTCAAGCTGGCCGCCGACCCGGCGGAGGCCAACCAGGCTGCCAGCGAGATCCTCGGGATGCAGCTAATTACCCACCAGACCGGACCCGAAGGCCAAAAGGTCAAGCAAGTTCTGGTGGAGAAGGCCTCGGATATCGAGCACGAGTTCTATCTGGGCATTACGCTAGACCGCGCTCAGTGCAAGTTGGTGGTGATGGCCAGCCGTGACGGCGGGGTCGAGATCGAGCAGGTCGCCGCCGCGACCCCGGAAAAGATCCTCCGGGAAACAGCCGACCCCGGGATTGGCCTACAGCCCTTCCAGGCGACGCGTCTGGCCTTTGGGCTCGGTTTCGAGGGCAAGCAGGTGCGTCAGGCGGCCGGCTTTATCCTCAATCTCTACAAGGCCTTTGTCGGCGCCGATTGCTCGATTGCCGAGATCAACCCGCTGGTGACGACTGCCGATGGCCAGGTTTTGGCGCTGGATGCCAAGATCAACTTCGACGACAACGCGCTCTTTCGCCATGGGGATTTCGCCGAGTTGCGCGATCTGGACGAGGAAGAAGAGCTGGAGGTTGAAGCCTCCAAATACGATCTCAACTATATCAAACTCGACGGCAATATCGGCTGTATGGTCAATGGCGCAGGGCTGGCAATGGCCACGATGGATATCATCAAGCTCTCCGGCGCTGAACCGGCCAACTTCCTCGATGTCGGCGGTGGCGCCAGCGCCGAAACGGTGGAGAATGGCTTTCGGATTCTGCTTTCCGATCCCAATGTAAAGGCCATTCTCATCAATATCTTCGGGGGCATCGTGCGCTGTGATCGCGTGGCCGAGGGAGTAATTCAGGCCCGCAAGAATATCGAGGTCAACGTGCCCCTCGTCGTGCGGTTGGCTGGCACCAATGCGGATGTTGCCGCCGAGATGTTGGAAAAGTCCGACATGGACTTCACCGTCGGGCACGGATTGAAGGATGCGGCCGAAAAGGTCGCGGCGGCCATTCAATAGAGGATACACGGGTATGAGCGTATTAGTAGACGAAAGTACCAAGGTTTTCGTCCAGGCGATTACCGGCCAGGAAGGCTCGTTTCACACCAAGCAGATGATCGAATACGGCACCCAGGTCGTCGGCGGGGCAACGCCGGGCAAGGGGGGACAGGAGTGCGAAGGCGTGCCCGTTTTTAACACTGTCGCCGAGGGAGTTGAGGCCACTGGCGCTACGGTTTCGGTCATCTTCGTGCCTCCGCCCTTTGCCGCCGACGCCATCATGGAAGCGGCCGACGCCGGTCTCGAATTGATCGTCTGTATTACCGAAGGCATTCCCGTAGACGATATGGTCAAGGCCTATCACTATATCCAATCGCGCTCCACGCGGTTGATCGGCCCCAATTGCCCGGGCATTATCTCGCCGGGCAAGTGCAAGATCGGCATTATGCCCGGCTTTATCCACCAGCCGGGAAGCGTGGGAATCATTTCGCGCAGTGGCACGTTGACCTACGAGGCGGTGGGGCAGCTCTCCGACCGGGGCCTGGGCCAGTCGACGGCGATCGGCATCGGTGGCGATCCCATTATCGGCACCCGCTTTATCGACGCG
Organism: Candidatus Latescibacterota bacterium; assembly: GCA_036343835.1. Taxonomy (GTDB): domain Bacteria; phylum Latescibacterota; class UBA2968; order UBA8231; family UBA8231. Next base: position 12,064 of record JAYYUU010000312.1, read on the forward strand.
CTCGCGCTCTTCAAGGACGATGCGGAGACCGATGCAGTGGTGATGATCGGCGAGATCGGCGGTATCGCTGAGGAGGAAGCAGCGGCCTATGTCAAAGCGCACTACGACAAGCCCGTTATTGGCTTTATCGCGGGGCGCACGGCGCCACCGGGGCGGCGGATGGGCCATGCTGGGGCGATTATTTCCGGGGGGAAGGGGACGGCTGACGACAAGATGGCGGCGATGCAGGAAGCGGGGATTCGCGTTTGTGAGAGTCCGGCAGAGATTGGGGAGACGGTGGAGGAGGCGTTGGGGTAGTAGGTAGAAGCGTTAGAAGATAGAGGAAAACCCCGTTGGTCTTGGTGAGGCCGACGGGGTTTTTGCGTTCTGGCGTTCCCTTTAAGGGTATTCTCTTCGCCCATGTCACGCATCGAGTTCGATGTGCGCTCTGCGGAGGGCTCGGATCACATCCTGTGATCCACCGAGGGCTATCCTCAGAGTTCACCATCTTGTGAAATCGGGGACCGCAAGCCGCTCTGAGGAATGCCCTTAAAGGGATCTCGGCAATGCTGAAATACGATACTGTAAAGTTCTATATAGTTTAATTTAAAATAACTTACAAGAATATTGAAGAAGGGAGAAAGAAGCAGAGCCACGAGTGACATAGGGAGCATGCTCCCTATGGCGAATCGATAATCAATCGGGCTAATTAAAGTTCGGCGGGTAGGCTGGCGGCAATTCCTCGCTCGGTTCTCTGCGAATTAATAGCGGCATAATGGTTGGTTGACGGCTGAGGAGGAGGAGACCGGCGAGCAAGACCAGAGTGGCGATTATGACTAGGTGGATTGGTAGATGCTGG
>JAYYUU010000313.1:0-11640 GCA_036343835.1 Candidatus Latescibacterota bacterium
TTGGCCTCGACCAGCATAAAGGGGATCTCCGGACACGCGTCGGGCTTGTGAACGGTGATGCTATAGCCCTTGGCCGGCTGCACCGGCAGCGACAAGCCCAGATCGCCGGCCAGACCCGGCGACCACGAGCCGCTGCACAGCACCACCTCGCGAGCTTCGAAGCCACCGCGCGTGGTCTCGACAATCTTGATCTTTCGCCCCTCCTTATAAAACCCCAGCACCTCGGTCTGCTCCCGCACATCCAATCCCCGCTCGACGCACCGAGCGGCCAACCCCCGCACGAAACGCGCCGGGTCTAAATGGGCGTCCTGGGTATAAAAGGCCCCGCCGATACAGTCGAAGTCCACATTGGATTCAAGTCGCCTTATCCCCTCCGCATCGACCAGCTCCACTTCCAGCCCTACTTCCCGCATCAATTCCGCCTCGGCGCGGACGTGCTCAAGCCCCTCCTCGCTCTTGCACAATAGCAGCCGACCCGCATGCCCAAAGGCGAAGTCCAGTTCCTCGGCCAATCCCTGGTAGAACCGAAAGCTCTCCAGATGCATATCGCGCAATAGTGGCATCGCCTGCCGCACCCGCTGCATGGTGCTGGCCTTGCGGAATTGCCATAGCCAGGCGATAAGCTCGCGGTCCCAGCGCCATTTTATATAGAAGGGACTATCCGGATCGAGCATCCAGCGCAAGCCCTGGCCGATAACCCCCGGTTCCGCCAGCGGCACGCTGTGGCTGGGCACGATCAACCCGGCGTTGCCATACGAGCTCCCCGCACAGACCTCGTCCTTTTCCACCACCACCACCTCGCGGCCCTGTTGCTGGAGGTAATGCGCCGTGCAAATGCCGGCGACCCCGCCGCCGATGACCAGCACATCTGCCTGTTGCACCATAATTTTGGCCTCTGATATTCTGTGGCGCCGGAGAAGGTTGACGCCAGGCGCCGTTTAGGCTACATATTCAGGGGATATTATACTCCGAAAAACCGTGCCGAGCTATAGGGAGAGAGGATTTGTCGATGATGGATCGCGCCGTGCGCATCGGGATGATCGGCTGTGGGACCCAGGCCAATGTCCATTTCGAAGGCATCAAAGAGCTGGGCGAGGATGTGGCGACGGTCGCTGCCGTCTGCGATCTCGACGACGAGCGCCTCGCTGCTGCCGCAAAGGTCTGGCCTGCAGCCCGGCCGGCCAAAGACTATCGCGAGATGCTCGCACCCGGCGATCTCGACCTGGTCGTCGTCGCCACCATGCCCAATACCCACGCGGCGATGTCGCTGGCGAGCCTGGATGCCGGTGCCAATGTGCTGTGCGAAAAACCCTTTATGATGAACGCCAACCAAGCCCAGATTGTCCTCGCCAAAGCCGCAGCCACCGGCCTCCAAATCCAGCTGGGCACCAATATGCGCTATATGCCCGGCTCGCAGTATCTACATCAACTGGTCCAGGGCGGCACGATCGGCGAGCCGGTCTACGGCAAAGCCTGGGGCTGCCACGACTACCCACCCGTCTGGGGACCCCACTATCACCTCGCCACTTCAGGAGGTGGCGTGCTGGCTTCGACCCTGGTCCACACCCTCGATCTGGTGATGTGGATCGGTGGCTCGCCCAACCCCATCACGGTAAGCGCCGCCACCAACCGCCTCTTTCCCGGCAAACGCGGCGCCAAAATCGATGCTGAGATTCACCAGCGCTACGACGCCGAAGACCTGATCAGCGGGTTGGTGCGCTTCGACAATGGCGCCTGCTACTCGCTCGAGGGCAACTGGTGCAGCGAAGTCACCAACTTCCACAGCTTTGAGCTGACCACCACCAAGGGCACCATCACCGGCGCACCCTTGGCGGTCAAAGTCGACGTCGATGGCGATATCGTCGACCAAACCCCCACCATAGACGGCGACGACGACTGGTTAAAAAGCGTCCACACCCAAGACGCCGCTCTGATCGCCAAGCTCCGCGGCGGCGAGCTTTGGGATGTGCAGGACGCACGTCAGTTGCTCAACCTGCAAAAGATCGTCGATGCTTGCTATGAGTCGGCCCGCACCGGCCGCGAGATCGTCCTCTAGGGGTCGGGCTGCATCGACTCGCCGCGCAAGAGAAAAGCGCGGATATCGTAGCGTCCCGGGCGCTCCACTGGCAAATCCCCCACCGCAATCATCACCTCGATCGGCGAGGCCATAGTCTTTAGCGGCAGCGCGGTCACCTCGTGCAATCGCGCCGACTCGTAAGTCGCCATGATAATCTCTATCGCCGCGCGGCCATTTTCAGCCCTGCCGCGATGCTCGACCTTGTCTTCGATCCACTCCACCACCTCGCGCTGCTGTCCAATGCTGGGGTCTTCGTCGCCACCCGGTCGTTCATACCAGGTGCCGGTCTTGCTGTTGAGCAGCCGTACTTTGCGCTCGTCGAGTTCGATAATGCCTTCGGAGCCGTAGAAGATTCCGCCCTGGTAATTCGGCCCGGCCAGCTCCTGCAGCAACTGCCCGATCGCCCCATTATCGAATTGCACCACGCACAAGCTGCGGTCCTCGATCGGAATATCGCGCTCGTAGCGCTCGGTCTTGCGCTCGATATTGCCCATCACCCACACGGCCTGCGGATCCCCCATCACATAGCGCATCATGTCCAATAGATGCGAGCAGTCGTTGAGCAGGCCCTGCCCGCCGCAGGCGGTGACCTGCCGCACTGTGCCAATCGCCCCTTCGGCCACCAGTTCTTTGGCCAGAGTCCACGCCGGATTGAAACGCCGCTGGTGCGCGATGGCCAGCTTGACGTCGTTGCGTTTGGCGGCGATCAGCATCGCGTCGCAATCGCCCAAATTCGTCGCCATCGGCTTCTCGCAGAGCACCGCCCTGGGTTTGCGGGCACAGGCGGCGATCGCCATCGGCGCGTGCAGCTTGTGCCAGGTGCAAATAGAGACGATATCGAGCGCCTCCTCGTCGAGCATCTGACGATAGTCCTCGTAGCGCATGTCGATCCCGTGCCGCGCGCCGAAGTCCTCCCGCGCCTCGATCACCGGGTCGGCCAATGCCACGACTTCGACCTCGTCGACCCCATTCCAGCCATGCATGTGGTAGTTGGAGATGCTGCCGCAGCCGATAATGCCCACGCGGTATTTATCTGCCATTGCGCCGTACCTCTTCGGTTGGTATTGAATGGATTCTGGCCAGCCTTAAAAAGCTGGCATTAGCAGAAGTTTACATTGCTGTACCGCCCATCATGCACCATTGTATTTTTCCAGATATTGCTCGACGATGATCCGATGGCTCTCGACCAATTCACCATAGCGCTCCACCGGATTGGCGTATTCAAATCCCAATGATTCCTCGAAATCGATTATCAGTTCGCCCGCTATATCTCGGCTGCAATAGGCGATGGTCACACTGTAGATCTCATCCCCATTGGCCGCGATGATAAACTGATCCCGACCTGAGTAAACGCCCACCAGTTCCAAATCCCCCACCACCAGCCCCGCCTCCTCCCTCAGCTCGCGCCGGGCAGCATCTTCCGCCGATTCTCCCAATTCCATCAAGCCGCCGGGAAGCCCCCACTGCCCATGGGGAAATTTCCTTTGTTGCAGCAAAATCGCCCCCTCGTCGTCGCCAATTATGACGACGGCCCCCACCAAAATCAAAGGGCGGGTACCGACGAGGGCGCGTATTGCTTCGACATAGCTCATGTCGTTCCGGCGATCCACGCAGCGATTTTGCTTCGACTTAATCCCTTGCTTTCAAGCCGCAGCTGCGCGCCTTTGCCCATGGCGCGATAGCTGCGCCGGACCAATCGTTCGGGAAAATGCCGCCCCGCCCCACAGACTAGCAACCGACCCGGCGCACCCAGTGCCAATGCCGTGTGCACATCGCCGATCGCGCGAATCCCCGGCGCAAAGAGATCGCCGATCCACCCCGCATCATCGCCGAGATCGAGCCCGCCCCAATCTACCGCTGTACCTTCGACATCGCCGACCAGCGCCCGGGCGAAGAGACACCAAATACCCGCCTGGCCCTGGCCAATAATACGGCGTTTGCCGATCCTCAGGTGTTGGTCCAGATAGGCCAGACCCGTGAGGATATCCTGCACCCGGCAGGCCATTGTCGCCTGATTGTAGGTGTGGTACAGCGGTTGTGAGTCGTCGTGCCCCACTCGCTTTGCACCATCCGTCAGCAAGGGAACTGCGACCAGCACCGCCATCTCTGCCCGCAAAAGATCCCGCACCAATTTGCCCGGTTTAGCACTCTCCCGATCAATCAGCTTTCGCCCACCCTCATCGTCGGCGACCAACGCCGCCGGCACTTTCCCACGGCAACCAGCGGGCAGGAATAACACCGCACGCATCCTTTCGCCATAGCCCCTGCGCCCCAAAGCCAACCTTTCGACGACACAGTCCTTGCCCCGGTCGAAACCCAAACTCTCGACCGCGATCTCAGGTGCCGCATCCACCCCGAGCAAGCTCGCCAGGGCCGGTCGCGTCTCTCGCTGAAAACGCCGCAAATTCCCGGCCTGCAACCGATGGGCCAACCGCTGCTCGCTCCGGCCGATTACCGCCTCGACAACCCCCGCCGAATCGAGCGCAGCAGCCGGTTTTTTTCGCCCGTTGAACACCAGCAGATCTTCCTCCGACTCCACGGCAAAGGGGCGCTCCGCCACCTTCCCCTTCCCATCGAGCAAATGGCGATTGAAAAAGGCGTAGACCGCTTCGCGGCTCAATTGATTGTAGTTGTGCGGCGCATCGACCTGGACCTCTGCGATGCGCCCCTGCGCCCCATACAAAGCGTAGATATCGCGCACCGCCGGAAACTCCACCTCCGGCGTATGCCGCGTCCAGTCCCCCGTGCACGAAACCATCAATAGCGGCTTGGGCGCCATACAGCTGGCGATCTCGACATTGTTAATATCCAGCCGCAGATGGCTCTGATTCTCGCAACTGCAACCGCCCTGCATATGCGCCGAGATCATATTGACCGGTGCCGCCGCCGCGATCCGCGCGTCCACCGCCATCAGCAAAAAGGTCTGCGTCCCCCCGCCCGACGCACCCGTGCAACCGATCCGCTGCCCATCTACATCCGCAAGCGCCTCGAGAAAATCCACCACCCGGATGCTATTCCACAGCTGCAGGCTCAACTCGCCGATCCCCCACAAGTCCTCGCGCCGACCGCCAATCGCCCGATGCGATAGCTGATCGCTGTCGTTATAACCGACCATATCATACGAAAAGGACACCATCCCCTGCCGGGCGAAGTTGATGCAACGCCCAGCGATCGAGTTTGATTCAGAATCCTCCAACCGCCCCCGCGCCCAGTGGCCGTGCGGACAAGCAATACCGGGAAAACGCCCCTGGCCCAGCGGCCGGTAGAGATTGCCGCAGACAAAGAACCCCGGCAGGCTCTCGAAGAAAACCTTCTCCACCGCATAGCCCTCCCGCTCGATCCGCCCGAAGATCCGCGGCTTGAGCGGCGTTTTCTCCGGCAAGGGCCACAAACCCGAGCAGACGAGTATATGCCGACGAATTTCCTCGGCCCGTCGCTCCCACTGCTCCAGGGTCCGATAGCGGGGCAAAGCCCACGGCGTACTGACGTGTTTGACCTCGCCCAGCCGCACATCTAACACAACAGTCATCTCCTATCTCCTCCGCAGATGCTTGATGATCCCACCCGAATCTTGGGCGATATACATATTGCCGTCCGCGTCCACGGCAATCCCCTCCTGATTGTCCCCGGGCAACGCGTGCCCCCCGATCAACTCGCCCGAGCGCCGGAAGTAGAAAATCCCATTGACCGCGTCTCCAATCAGCACCAGCAAATCGGCCTCGGCGTCGTAGTGCAAACCCGAGACGTCGATAAAACCGGGCTCGAAATAGCGCTGAATGGCCACCGTTGCCCCCTCCTTGCTCGAACGCAGCGGCAAGACCACTTCGCAAATGGCCGAGAGATCCTCCGCTGCCGCTAGGTCGAGCCCCTGATTGGCCACGTAAAAAACCCCGCCCTCTGGATGCTCGCTATCCGGAGCGAAGGCGATGCCCTCAATACCCTGACCGCCTTCTTTGAGCACGGCCTTGCCCGCAACTTTCCTCTCGATGAAAAACTCGCGCAGCACCGCAAAACTCTCTGGATCGAGCTCGAGGATCTGCTCCTCGCCCTCCACCGCCACATAGAGCAATCCCGTGGCCGGATCGGCGGTAATTCCCTCCAGATCGGTCGAGCCCATATGCACTTGTTTAACCTGCTGCCCGTCGGTCTCCATCTCGAGCAAATCCCCATTGTCACCCACCGCAAAAATCGTCCCTCGCCCCGGATGAAAAACCAAGCCCGAGGGCTCGTTGAATTTAACCTGGTCGATATTGCCGCGGTACTCATAGGGGAAAATTATCGCCAATGGATCGGCAAAAACAGGCGCCCAGCCCACGATCAATCCCAACACCCATGCGCATTTCATTGTGCTTGCCCCCTCCTTGATTCAGAGATCCGGACCAAGACATAGGCCATCAGCGAGAATAGAAAGAACAACAATAGCGCCCAGGCGATCCTCTGCAGCGTCTCGATGATCGTGCGATAGACTTCGAGGATCCAGCGGTCGCGGGTCAGTTCGAGGACCGGCTGCAAGTCCATCTCGCGCTGGGGTCCGGAGGGCATGGGCTTCCGGGTGATATAGCGCTCCAACTCCCAGATCCGCACGCCCTGAGAAATTCCCACCACGAAGATGGCAAAGCGCATATAGCGCTCCCAGGCGGTGCTGATCTCATCGGCGATCAGCCGCTGCAAGATGCGTTGGATCGGCTCTTTGAAGACCCGGGCGACGATGGTCGACACGCCCAGGGCAATGAGGAAAGTTACACCGAGCAGGGCGATAAACATCACACGTCCTCCTAGCGGGGCCAGAGCACCGCTCGTCGTGGGTTGATCAGCGGATGAATTTCTCCTCCCGGCACATAATCCCGTCCCTTTGGTGCCCTAATATGAATCGAGTACCCCGCCCAGTCCACCCGTAAAATCCACACCGCCCCCGCGTCTTCGACCACGCGCACTACCCCTGGCGCCTCGCCGCCCTCGGGCGCGATATCCTCCGGCCGCACGCCCAAGAGCATCTCCCCCGCGCCCGCGCTCGTCGGCAGCACTCCGACCCCCGTCGCCCCGACCCACGCCCCCGCGACCCGCTCTACTGCCAACACATTGATCGCCGGCTGGCCCAATTGCCGCGCCACCGTCGGCGAGACCGGTTGCCGATAGATCTCCTCGGGGGTCCCCCGCTGCAAAATGCGCCCCGCCGCCAACACCGCGACCCGATCGCCCATCGACAGCGCCTCGGTCTGATCGTGGGTCACGTAGATCATCGGGATGCCCAGCTCCTTTCTCAGCAGGGCCAATTCGACGCGGAGAGACTCGCGCAACTTGGCGTCGAGATTGGTCAGCGGCTCGTCGAGCAGGAAGAGCTGTGGCCGCCGCACGATCGCCCGCCCGATGGCCACCCGCTGCATCTCCCCACCCGAAAGTTGCGCCGCCGGCCGATCGAGATGATCCGCTATCCGCAATAATCCAGCCGCCCAACCAACCCGCTTGTCAATCTCGGCTTGCGGCATATTCCGCCCCGGGGCCAGCAGCGGAAATTCGAGATTGCGGCGGACGGTCCAATCCGGATAGAGCGCGAAATTTTGAAATACGAAGGCCACGTCGCGCGCTGCCGGCGGCCAGTGGGTAACGTCCTCCCCCCCCATCTCGATCCTTCCCGCGTCGGGCGTCTCCAAACCGGCCACGGTCCGCAACAGGGTCGTCTTGCCCGCCCCGGTCGGCCCCAGCACCACTAGCATCTCATCGGCGGCCAACGCCAGATCAATCCCCGCCAATGCCTCAACCGCCCCGAAGCGCCGCACCACCCCCACGAGCTGCAACCAGGGGGCCATCACAGCCGCTCCCCACTTATCGGGTCGAAAAACAACGTGCGCGCGCGCACAAAATCCACGCCCACCTCCGCGCCAACCGCAAATCGCGCCTCATCTTTCGCCCGCATCACCAACCGACCGCACTCGGCCTGGAGATGGACATTGCGACTCGACCCCAGATACTCATCCAGCACCACCTCCGCGTGCAATAGCCCCTCGTTATCGACCCGCACGAATTCGGGACGCACCCCCAGCGTTAGCGGGCCCGACCGCAGCTCCTCGTCCAATGCCCAGTTCAAGCCCGGGGCCACAAAGCGCCCCGCGCTGACCTGCCCCGCGATAAAATTCATCCCGGGACTGCCGATAAAATGAGCCACGAAAAGATCCGCGGGCCGGTCGTAGACCTCTGTCGCCGGCCCCTTCTGGCGGATCTTACCCCCCTCCATCACCACCACCCGATCGGCCAGACTCATCGCCTCCTCCTGGTCGTGGGTCACGTAGATCGCGGTGACGCCTGCGTCCAATTGCTGGGCGCGGATCAATTCCCGCATCTCCAGCCGCAAATCGGCATCGAGCGTGCCCAGAGGTTCGTCCATCAAATAGATCTGCGGCCGCCGCACCATCGCCCGGGCCAGGGCCACCCGCTGCTGATCGCCGCCCGACAACTGCCGCGGATAGCGCCCCGCTAACGCGCCCAAACCCAAGCGCTCCACAATCTCTCCCACCCGCTCCCCGCACTCCCGCTCCCCCATCCCCATGCTCTGCAGCGGAAAAGCGATATTCTCCTCGACCTTCAAATGCGGGTAGAGCGCGTAAAACTGAAAGACAAAGCCGACATCGCGCTCGGCAGGTGGCGCGCCGGTGATATCTGCGCCGGCCAACAAGATCTGCCCGCCCGTGGGTTGTTCCAACCCCGCGATCATCCGCAAGGTCGTGGTCTTGCCGCACCCCGAAGGCCCCAATAACACCACCAACTCCCCCTCCTCGCACGCTAGGTCGATCCCCTTGACCGCCTCGGTGCCGTCGGCGTAGGTCTTTTGCAATTGTTGGCAGACGAGGAAGCTCATCGCTTTTCCAACTGCATATGCGAGGTAGTAATGTGCAGGATCGTAAAAAACGCCGTGGCAAAAAAACCATAGCGCAAGCCCTCACCCCAAAAGGGCTGCAGCATCAGCCCCACCCCCACGACCATCCCCATGCGGGCCAGCCTATCCAGCCAGATCTTCAATTTTTGATCGTCCCGAAGGTGACGCCGCGCAATAGATGCTTGCGGACCAGCGCGGTAAAGACGACAATCGGCGCGACGAAGAGCAACACCCCCGCGCCGATCTGCGGCCAGGGCAGCCCGTGCACATTGCCCTGCAACCCGGCGAAGTAGACCGGCACCGTCACCGCCTGCTGATTATTGAGGGTCATCGCAAAACCGTATTCGTTCCAGGCCGAGATCAGGCAAAACACCGCCGTCACCGCCATCCCCGACGCGGCCCTGGGCAAGATGATCAGCCGGAAGGCCTGCAACCGGGTATAACCATCGACCAGCGCTGCTTCTTCGTAGGCGGTGGGAATTTCGTCGATAAAGCCCTTCATCAGCCACACCGCCAGCGACATATTGAACGCCGTATAGAGCAGCACCAACCCCAGATGGCTATTCTGCAGATTGAATTCGCGATACATCATCAACACCGGCACCACCACCGCCAAAGGCGGCAGAAATCGCGTCGAAAGAATAAAGAACAGCCAGTCCTTGCTACCGGGAATGTTGAAGCGACTAAAACCATAGGCGGCGCACGTGCCGATCAGCACCGAACACCCCGTGCTGAACAAGCCGATCAGCAGACTATTGCCCAGATAGTGAACAAAGGCGCGATTGGTGCCGGCATAGACTTCGCTAAGTTGGCGATAAGCGTCGAGATTGGCGCGGAAATAGGGATCGTCCGGGGCGACCTCCGCCGCCAGGGTCGGCACGAATTTCGGGTAGACGGTGATGCTTTCGTCCCGCAGCTTGAACGAGGTCAGCAATAGCCACATAAGCGGTAGCAGCGCCACGCAGAAATAGCAGCCGACAAAAACCACGCGCAACGCCCTCACGCCTCCCCCTCCTGGTTTTGCAGCGAGTCCATATAGCGCAAAAAGACGCTGGCCAACGCGATCACCAGCACCAGGATAACATAGGAATAGGCCGTCCCCAATCCCACTTTGCCGTCGCGAAAAACCGCCTGGTAGAGCAAGGCGCTCAAGGTCTGCGTCGCCGGGTCGTTGGGACCGGTGATGGCCATCACCAGATCGAATTGTTTGAGCGCGTCGGTGGCTCTGAGCAAAACCGCCAAACCCAACAGCGGCGTGCACATCGGCAGGGTAATCCGGCGAAAAATCCGCCAGCGCGAAGCCCGGTCGATAGCTGCGGCTTCGTAGATATAGCCGGGGATCGCGTTGAGCGCCGCCAGCGAGATCAGCATCGTAAATGGCGTCCACATCCACACGTCGACCATCACCAGCGACAATAGCTTGAGGTCAGGGTCGGTGATCCACTGCGGTTGCCCTAGTCCTAAGCCACCCAGAACCTGGTTGAAAATCCCATAGTGCCCATTGAGCACCAGCTTCCAGAACAGGGCAATCACCGCCTGCGGCAGCATCATCGGCACCAAGAGCGCCGTCAGCACCAATCCCTTGCCCTTAAAGCGATTTTGCAGTGATAGCGCCAGGGCAAAACCCAGCATCAGCTCGATGGCGACGGCCAGCAGGACAAATAGCGCCGTGGTCCTGAGTGCCTGGCCGTATTTGGCGAATTTAAAGACGAAGTTATAGTTGAGCCCACCGACGAATTTCCACTCGCCACCGACCAGATCGGCATTGGTAAAACTCAGTACAATGCTGTAGAGCAGCGGGAAGACATTCATCCCGATGAGCAAGAGAAGGGCCGGCCCCACGAACCCCCATTGCATCCAGTCGCGGCGCCGGCCCTGTAGATCGGTCACGCGCTAGCCCCTATTCCATCTCCAGAAGCCCTGCCTCCATCAGAATCATCTCGTGCTCCTCCGTCAGCGCATTGAGGGCGTCCGCGCTCGAGCTGGTCCCATCGAGCGCCGCGCCTAGATGGCGCACTGCCGCAGCCAATAGCTCGTTGTAAACCGGCACATTCCAGAAATCCTGCAGATGGTCCAGCGACTCGGCAAAAGTAGTGTTATAAGGCGAGGCTTTGGCGAATGCCTCGCTCGACAACAACTCGGTATTAGCCGTAAACGAGCCGGGATAGGTAATCCATTTCTCTTGGATCTCGGTCTGCGAAAACCAGGCGATAAACTGCTTGGCCAACGCCTGTTTTTCGGGCGTGGTCTTGGTCGAAATGCTAAAGCCCTGCCCACCGAGCGAGATAAAGCGCTGATCGCCGTGGCGCGGGACCTTGAAAAAGCCAACCTTATCACCCATGCTGGCCACGATCCCGGGATAAAACGGAAAGTAGTCCAGGACCATCGTCGTCGAGCCATTGGAGAAGGCTTCGAGATTAAAAAAATAATCGGCGTTGGTACCGCCCTCGGGCGTAAACTGCACCACGCTCTTGAAAAACTCGAGCCCTTCGACCGCCCCATCAGAATTGAGATACCCCTGCACCTCAAACGTTTCCTCATCGCCCCACGCCCCGCCCCAGGACCACAAGAAAGGCTGGAAACCCATCACGATCGAGTCGTAGCCCCGCCCCGTCAACAGCGAGCAGCCATAGCGCTTTTCAGCCGGGCGATGAAAAAACTCGGCGACATCGCGGAATTCCTCCCAGGTATC
>JAYYUU010000314.1:0-5703 GCA_036343835.1 Candidatus Latescibacterota bacterium
GGTCGGTGAGGGCGGCGATGAGGCGCAGGCGCCCACCACAGGCGGAGCAGACGGTGACATCAAGGGCGAAGACGCGGGCTAATAACGCCGCCCATGGGAGTCGATGGGTGCGCCTGGGGGCGCAGGAGAGACCGTGGGGGCGGCACGACCTGGCTCGTCGACGACGCGTACATCACCTTTCGCACGGCCGACAATTTCGTCCACAGGTACGGGTTGACCTGGAATGTCTCCGAGCGGGTCCAGACGTACACGAACCCGCTTTGGCTATTCCTATTTTCCGCCTGCTACTGGCTCACCGAAGAGGCATCCTACACGCCCATCTTCCTGTCCATCGCCGTCTCCCTGACGGCAGCCGCCGTCCTCGTGCGGTGCATCGCCCGCAGTGCATTTTCCGCTTTGCTGTGCCTGTCGCTGCTGCTGAGTTCCAAGGCCTTCGTCGACTACTCGACGTCGGGTCTGGAGAATCCGCTCACCCACCTGCTGCTGGCCCTGTTCTTGTCGCGCCTGCTGACCGACGAGGAGGGGGGACGCGAAATAGATCGCCTGGCCCTGTGCGCCAGATTGGGTATGCTCAACCGGATGGACGCGATCCTGCTCTTCGCTCCTGGCCTCGCTGTACTCGGTCTACGCCCGAGGTCTGCAGGGAGCGCGCAAGACGACCCTGCTCATCCTCGCGGGCTTTTCGCCATTCATCCTGTGGGAGGCATTCGCCATTGTCTACTACGGCTTCCCGTTCCCCAACACAGCCTACGCCAAGCTGAATACAGGCATCGACACTCCGTAGAACTGGCGCTGCAGGGCATGCGCTATCTGGGGAATTCCGTCCACCTGGATCCGCTGACACTGCCGTCGATCGATTGGCCCGGCTGGCGCATCGGACACTTCGAGCGGCTGATTCCGCGAGGGTATTTCGAGACGCACGTGTCGGGTGACAGCGAGGTCGAAGATGAGGATCTCGCCCTCTACCTCACCAGCCTGCACACCGTCGTCCGCGGGGCGCTGTTTGCCACCGAGCGTTGGCGCGAGATCTGGCAGCTCAACACCGGCCAGCACGACGACCTCATCGACCACGAGCGCTATCGCCATCCCGGCCCCATCGCCTTACTCTCATCCAACCTATACGCGGACCCAACGCACCCCGGGAAGCGATTCGATCTGGCCGCAGAGCACTGCCGCCAAGGGGACGCGACGTCGGCGCTCGCCACCCTTGACTGCCGCGAGCACCCCCGCTGGCAGCGGTTGCATACCGCACTCTGGCACAGGATGCTGGATTGCTATGAGTGATCCGATGAGTACGAACACAGCGCCGGGCCAACTCCGCCGCCGCCTGGCCGGATGGCCACCAGCAAGCCGGGATCTATATCCAGCGCTGGGACGGCCGCGCCGCAAGCGGGGCTGGACGCGGCTAGCGGCACCTATTTCTACCGGCTGAAAATCGACGCGGACGGACCGCAGTTGACCCGGTCGATGACTCTGGTCCGCTAGGCGCTGCCCACCCGACTTGAATTACCCCCTAGCGGGATGGTATATTCTCGGTCCATTTACGAAAGCGAGAATATACCATGCGCCTTATCCGCTGCACCTTAGTCGCCGCCGGTCTGCTGCTCGTCCCCGCCCCGTCTCCAGGCGCGGACTTCCACGGCTTCGATCCGGCAACCTACGACGGCCTGATGCTCCCGCCCGAGGCGCTACGGGCGATGGCCGCCGCCGCCGCCGAGAAATCCCCGCCCAAAAACGGCGAGTCCCTGGTCTGCGGCTTCGCCAATCTGCAGCGCGATATCAGTTTCGGCATCAAGGTCGAAAAGAGCATCCAGCAGAACGCCGAGGCCGCCGGCGTCGAACTGCTGATCGCCGACAACCGGCTCGACGGCCCGACCGCTCTGGCCAATGCCGAGAGCTTCGCCCGGCGGCGCGCCGACTTTGTCATCGAGTTCCAGACCGACATCAACTTCGGCCCGGCGATCATGCAGCACTTCAACCGCCAAAAGATCGGCGTGGTCGCCATCGATATTCCGCTGCCCGGCGCCACCTATTTCGGCGCCAACAACCCCCGCTCGGGTTTTATGGGCGGTTCCTATCTGGCCCAGGCCGCCCAGGCGCGCTTCGGCGCACGGGCCCTCGCAGAGGGCTATTTCGTCGTCGGCGAGTTGCCCCAATCGGGCGCCATCCCCGCCATGCGCACCGAGGGCCAGCTCGCCGGTTTCCTCGCCTCGCTCCCCGGCTTCCCGCCCGAGCGCATCATCCGCATCGACACCAAAAACACCCTGCAATACTCCTTCCAGCAGATGAGCAACGCGCTCGGCCGCATCCCCCCGGGCGCGCCGATCCTGCTCACCGCCATCAACGACCAGTCGGTCTCCGGCATGTTGCGCGCCGTCCAGCAAAAGGGGCGCGGCGGGGACGCCCTCGTCGTGGGCAACGGCGCCGACGAGTTGGAGACCATGGTCGCCGAAGAGCACTTCGTCGCCTCGGTCGCCTATTTCCCCGAGCGCTATGGCAACTACCTAATCCCCCTCTCCCTGATGCGCCTGGCTGGCCAGCCCACGCCGCCGGCGGTCTCCGTCAACCACGTGATGATCACTCCAGCCAATATCTGCCAGTACTATCCCGAATACCAATGCCAGGGCGAACCGGATTTCGCCTACGCCTTTCCGCAGCAAGCCTTCGTCCAGCACTTGGCCATCTTGCAGGACAGACCCGAGTTGGCGGACTACAGACAGCTGATCCCCGATCATTAGAAAGAGCTAAATGGCCATGGCCCCACCTCTCCTCGTCCTAGAGGGCATCTGCAAATCCTTCGGCAACGCCCAGGTTCTGCGCGAGGTCGACCTCCAGCTGGGTGCTGGCGAGGTGCTGGCGCTGTTGGGCGCCAACGGGGCGGGCAAGTCCACCCTGGTGAAAATCCTCTGCGGCGTCTACCGCTGCGACGCGGGCGCCGTGCGCCTCGACGGCCAAGAGCTGCATCTCACCCGACCAGAAGAGGCCATTGCCCACGGCGTGCGCTTTTTGCCGCAGGAGGTCTCGATCCTGCCCGACCTCAGCGTGGCTGAGAATATCCTCATCGCCGACTTGCCGCTCAAACGCACCTGGCGGGGCCAGGAGATCGACCGCCCCGCGCTGCGCGAAAAGGCCCTGGAACTGCTCGACAGACTGGGCTGCGACCTCGACCCCAACCAGCCAGTGCACCGGCTTTCCCCACCCCACACCCGCCTCGTCGAAATCGCCCGGGCCCTCGCCGGCCAGGCCCGGATCATCGTCATGGACGAGCCCACCGCCGCCCTCACCGAGCGCGAGGCCCAATCGCTTTTCGCCGTCGTCGCACGGCTCAAGGCACAACAGATCGGCGTCATCTACATCTCCCACTACCTCGATGAGGTCTTCGCGATCTCCGATCGCATCGCCGTGCTCAGGGACGGGTTCAACGCCGGCGACTTTGCAGCTTCTTCCGCCGCGCGCCAGGCTGTCCTTGCCGCGATGCTCGGTACGAGTATCGACAAATTGTACCCGCCGCGCGGCGAACGCGCGGAGGAAGTCTCGTTGGAGGTCGAAAACTTAAGCCTGCCCGGCGCGCTCGACGACGTGTCCTTCGCGATCCATCGCGGCGAGATTTTGGGGGTTTTCGGACTGCTCGGCTCGGGCATCGATCAGGTCGGTCGGGCCGTCTACGGCGCCCTCGGCTCCCTGCCCGGCACCCGCATTACACTCGGCGGCACCCCCTACGCCCCAAAGGACCCGCGCCAGGGCCGCGACGCCGGCATCGGCTTTGTCGCCGCCGAGCGCCAGCGCGAGGGCATCGTCCCCGACTTAGGCGTCAGCGCCAATATCACCCTGCCCTTTATCGACCGCTTCGTGCATTTCGCCGCGATATCCAGACCCCGCGAACAGGCCCACGCGCAAAGCTGGATCGACCGGCTGGGCATCCGCGCCGCCAATCTCAACCAACCGCTGCGTTTGCTTTCGGGCGGCAACCAGCAGAAAGTCTGCCTCGCCCGCTGGCTGGTCGAAGGGCTCGCGGTGCTCATCCTCGAAGAGCCGACTAGAGGCGTCGACCTCGGCGCGCGCCACGAGCTCTACCTGGCGCTCAGGCAATGGACCGCCAAGGGCCTCGCCGTCTTGCTGATCTCCTCCGACGCCGAAGAAGTGGCCGGCGTCTGCGACCGCGCCATCGTGCTCGACCGCGGCCGGGTGTCCGGCCGCTTCGCCGGTGGCATAGCGCCGGCTGACCTACTCCACGCACCCGCCGCGAAAGCCCCTTTATGAGCCTCGCCGCCCTACTCAATCGCCCCGGTGCGGGCGTCGCCTTGTTGCTGATATTCTACCTTTTCGTCGCCGTGCTCTTCAGCGTGCTCTCCCCCTGGTTTTTGTCCTTCGACAACATGATGAGCATCGGCGCCAATATGGCCTTTATCGGGTTGATGTGCGCGCTGCAAACACCATTGATCATCGCCGGGGGCTTAGATCTTTCGGTGGCGGCCGTCGCCGGATTGTCGGGCGTCGTCGTCGCCCTGCTCCACGCCGCCGGCGTCGACATCGCCCTGGCCTGCCTCATCGCCCTGGCGCTGGGCGCAGCCATCGGCCTGCTCAACGGCCTGCTCGCCGTTCGTCTCGGGCTCAATCCGCTCATCGCCACTATGGGCACCATGAGCGTTATCGGCGGGCTGGCCCTGGTGCTGACCGGCGGGCTGACCAAGCCGCTGATGGAACCCGGTTTCAACTGGATCGGCAGCGGCCAATTCCTGGGCCTACCCGTGCCCCTGGTGCTGATGCTGCTGGTTTATATCGCCCTCGGCTGGGTCCTGGCCAGGACCCGCTTCGGCCGCTTCGTCTACGCCTCGGGCAGCAATCCCGAGGCCAGCCGGCTGGTCGGCGTGCCCGTCGCGCGGACCCTGATGATCCTCTACACCCTCTCGGGTCTCAGCGGCGCCGCCAGCGGCCTAGTTCTGGCGGCAATGCTCTACGCGGCGGCGCCCGACGCGGCCGGGCAGCACCTCTTGACGGTGATCGCCGCCGTCATCTTGGGCGGCACCAGCCTCTTCGGGGGGCGCGGCACGATCTGGGGCACCTTGTTGGCGGTGTTGCTGCTGGGCACTCTCAACAACGGCCTGACCCTGATGGACGTATCCAGTTTCTGGCAGGACGTGACCCGCGGCGCGGTGCTCTTGCTCGCCGTCGGCCTGGACCAGGTCCGCACCCGCGCGACCGGTGGCTGAACGAAAAACCACCGCCGCAGGCCGTCTGGCGGGTATCGCGCTACTGCTTAGTGGCCTGGCCCTCAATCCGCTGGCCCTGGCCCATTTCTTGCAGCAGAATCCGCCCGACATCCAGGGCATCCTCGCCCTTCAGGTCGCCCTAATCATCAGTGGCGGTTGGCTCGTCTGGCACCGTCCCCCGCTGCCGCTTGTCCCCACCGCGCTCGCCTCTGTCGCCCTCAGTATAGCTCATCGCCCTCGTGCATCCTTGCGACTCTGCGGCATTCCACAAGGCGAAGGAACAGAAAAATTCGGCGGAGAAAATTCGCGTCCAGACAATCTCGAGCGCCACTAGCATCGCCGGGACCAGGCCGATGGCCACCTGGTCCCGGCGCAGGGAACTTGCATGCGCGGCGTCGCTCATCACATGCTAGTCGAGGTGAAAAACCTCTTCCAGTTCGACAATTACATCTTGGGGCTCGGACCCCTCCGGTATTTCGACCAGATCGCCCAT
>JAYYUU010000315.1:0-6692 GCA_036343835.1 Candidatus Latescibacterota bacterium
GCGACTCGTAGTGCTCCGTATCCGCCTGCAGCTTGCCGTCGAGGACCTGGAAACGCCGCCAGAGCGCCTCCAATTCTTCGCCGGTAAAGCGATCGGCCATATGTTGGATACAAGGACCATTTGCGTTGTTCTCCGCGTCGCCGGCGTTGTGGATCAGACAGGCGATTTTCGACAATACCACCAGCGTCGTCATCCGCGCGTGTTGGCTGTGGTGGATACGGTATAGTCCCGCCATAAAAGCGCTCCGGTCCGCGTCGATAATCGCGCGCAGGACCGACGCCACACCCTCTTGTCGCTGGGCGTGGAGTTTTTCGAAATGGACGCATTGTTCGGCAGCTCGCGGCGCTATATATTCGATAAAGTGCACGCCCAGCGTCGCCGGCAGAAAGAAGTGCGTAAATCCCTGTCCACCGAATGCCTGATAACCCAGATGCAAGGTCCGCCGCTTCTCGTCGCCATTGGGCGTGGCGCTGTGGAGGATATTGTTGATGTAGACGACGCCATCGCCGGCCTCGAGGTCCACCACCGTCGCCCCGGGCAGCGGGACGACGCCCATGCTGCGCTCGATCGTTCTCTCCCCTGGGTTGTTCCGCCGTTGGTGGCTACCGGTTATCACCTGTAGGTAGCTATCGTCATACAGGGCGATATTCCACTGCAGATAGGGCGGTCCATTGAGCCGGACATCCTCCTGCAACCCATCGAGCGGGGCCATATCGATCGGGTGGATATCGCGATGCCAACCCGTGCCCGAGCCGCACAAGATCCACATCCCCAGCGGCGCCACATCGGGCACCTCCATGAGTTGGCGGCTGAAGTCGAGCGTGCGATCGCCAAAACAGAATTCGACCGCGTTGGCGGACGCTCTATCGACCCAGTCGGTCATCGTCACTCGCCCCGCAGCCGGTGCTCGGTCCACAATCGCGTCGGCGCTTTGGCGCAACGCCTGTAACTCGGCCGGCGGAATCAGATCGCGGACGACGACGTATCCGACCTCCATGAGTTCTTGCCGCTGCCGATCGATTTCCGTCTGCATGGTGGAATCCCTGGCGGATATTCGGTTCAGCGGCATAATATCGTCGACCGCGCCACGGGTGACAAGCAGATACCCGATGCGGGGAGGTCTCCGCCTGGCACTGTGTCCCAGTACTGGTACCAGGACACAGTGCCGGGAGAAAACACCCCGAGACCCTGAGCCAAATCGACGCGCCAACTCCAGCACAAGGGGATGTACGGCCTCTACTTAATTTGTAGCCAGGACTTGACTAACCCCGCCTGAATTCGCTCCGTATGCGGCGGCTTCGTATCTCCACTTGGTCAGCGACAGAAAACAAAGAGAGCATCTCGATGCAAATCGTCGGCTACAGCGACCGCTTCAGCGTCAGACCCGGACAGCCCATCCGCTTTATGGTCAGTAGCACCGCGCCCACCTACCGCGCCCAAATCGTGCGTTTGCGACATGCGGATGCCAATCCAAAAGGGCCCGGCTTCAAATGCGAAACGCTACCGACCTCCGTCGACGGCGAATACCCGGGTCGCCAGCAAGCCATCCACAGCGGCTCGTACGCCGTGGTGCCGCATCACCCCGCGTTGAATTGTCCCCACGGCTTTACCCTGCAGGCGTGGGTCTATCCCACCACGCCGCAAAAGGGCCTCCAGGGGCTCCTGACCAAGTTTTCCGGCGGGTCGGGCTACGGACTCTATATCGACGAGGACGGCTCGCTGGCCCTGTGGATCGGCGCGGGAGAGCGGCTGGAGAAGGTGCGCACCGGCGTCGCGCTGGCGGCGGCTCAATGGTATTTTGTCGCCGCCAGCTACGACGCTGCCACCGGCGCGGTCAGCCTCTACCAGAAGTTGCAGTCCAGCTGGCCGGTAGCCTACGCCGAGGCGACCGGCCGCAACGCGGTCAGCCCGTTTACAGTCGGAGAAAATCAGCAAGATTTCCTGATCGCCGCCAGCCACCGCAGCTCCGGGTCGGGACCTCCCACCGCCGACCACTTCAACGGCAAAATCGACGAACCGCGCCTCTACAGCCGGGCTCTCGCCACACCCGAGTCGTCCATCGCTTCCGACGACGATCTCGTCGCCGACTGGAACTTTGCCCGGGATATCGGTTCGACGCACATAAGCGACACCGGAACGCACGGGCTCCACGGTCACACCGTCAACCTGCCGACCCGCGCGGTGACCGGCCACAACTGGACCGGCGACGAAGTCGATTTCAAAGTCGCCCGCACCCAGTACGGGGCCATCCACTTCCACGACGACGACCTCGAGGACGCCCGCTGGAAAGTCGCTTTTGCATGGACCCCGCCCGACGACTGGCCGAGCGGCGTCTACGCGGTGCACTTGACCACCGCCGCCGCCGAGGACTATCTGCCCTTCATCGTTGCGCCCCAGACTCCGCGCGCCCGCATCGCCTTTCTGGCCCCCACCCTCACCTACCTGGTCTACGCCAACCAGCGCTTCATCGACCCGATCCGCGCCGCGCTGGATTTGCGCGAAAGCGGCGACACCACGCCACAGGATCGGTATATGCAAGACCAGCGCCTCTTGAGCTGTTACGACCTCCACAGCGACGGCACCGGCGTTTGCTATTCGTCGCGCCTGCGGCCCATTCTCAACTTTCGCCCCCTCTATCGCATGCCCTCCCGCTCCCTGGCCGCGTTCTGGCCCCGCCTGCTCAACGCGGATCTCCATCTGCTCGATTGGCTCGACGCCAGGGGCTTCGACTACGACGTGATCACCGACGACGAACTGCACCGCGAGGGCAGCGCGTTGTTGGCGCCCTACCAGGTCGTCCTCAGTGGCACTCACCCGGAATACTGGACGGCGCAGATGCTCAAAGGGATGGAGTCGTATCAGGCGTCCGGGGGCCGTCTGATGTATCTGGGGGGCAATGGATTCTACTGGATCGCATCCTTCGATCCCCAACGCCCCCACATCGCCGAGGTTAGACGCTGGCGGGGATCCCGCGCCTGGGAGGCCGCTCCCGGCGAGTGCTATCACAGCACCACCGGCGAGATGGGCGGGCTCTGGCGCTACCGCAATCGCGCGCCGCAAAAGATGGTTGGCATCGGTTTTACCTCCCAGGGCGGTGGCCGCAACCGCCCTTATAAACGGCAGCCCGACAGCTTCGACCCCAGAGCGGCCTTTATCTTCGCGGGCATCGGCGCCGAGGAACTGATCGGCGACTTTCCCGCCCTGGTCCTAGAACACGGTGCTGGCGGCTTCGAAATCGATCGCGTCGACCGCGCCCTCGGCACGCCCGACCACGTCCTCTTGCTCGCCTCGGCCGAGGGCTTTACCGACCTGTATCAGGTGGCCATCGAAGACCAATTGGTTTCGGCTCCCAATACCGGCGGCAGCCAGAATTCCATGGTGCGATCCGACATGGTTTATTGCGCAGGCCCTGAGGGCGGCGCCGTGTTCTCGGTCGGCTCCATCAGCTGGTGCAGCTGCCTCTCGTATAATGGCGGCGACAACAACGTCGCCCGCATCACCGAGAATGTGCTGCGCCATTTCGCGGCGGACGATCCAGCAAGGGAGTGATATGGCAGACGAACGCCCCCTGATCAGCAACCCGGCCAAGGAAATCCTCAACAGCGGTGGTCCCCTCTTCGGATTCAATGTCTTTGAATCGCTGCGCCCTTCTCTCGTCAAGATCGTCGCGCAGACGGGCTACAATATGCTGCTGGTCGAAAACGAACACGTCATCCACAACGACGAAACCCTGACCAACTTCCTGGTCATGGCCCGCGACAACGGCCTCTCCCCCGCCGTCACCGTCCTGGTCCCCGACCGCCCCTTCGTCTCGCGGATGCTCGATGCCGGCGCGCTGGGGATCTGCCTCTCTCACGCCGAAGAACCGGAGCAGGTCGCCGCGCTGGCGCGCTGGATGAAATACGCGCCGGCGGGCGAGCGGGGCCTGGCGCTGGGCGCCAATATCGACTATGCGCCCGGCGACGTCGCCCGCTATTGCCGCGAGGCCAACCAGGCGACCATGTTGATCCTCAAAATCGAATCCTGGCGTGGCGTCGAAAACGCCAGGGCGCTGCTGGTCAACGAATGGGTCGACGCCGTCGTCTTCGGCCCCGGCGATCTGGCGGCGACCATGGGCTTTCACGGCGATTGGGAACACCCGGAAGTGGTACAGGCGATGGAGCGCGTCATCGAGCTCGCCCTCTCCAGGGGCATCGCCACCGAGCCGGCGATTTACCCGCGCACCCGCGAGGAGTACCAGCGCCAGCGCGCCGCCGGCATCCAAATTTTCGGCCGCTGCAGAAGCACCGAATACGACCTGATCCGCGCTGGTGCGACGCAGACTTTTTCCATCTACCGTTAGTCAATACCAGAAAGAACAAGCGCATGACATCCAAAACTACCGTTGGAATCGCCCGGGAATTATTCGACGCCGAGGGCAACTGCAACTTCCCCGGCCCGGGGCTGGAACTCTTCGATGAAATCCCCGAGCTCGAATACCAGATCTTTCCCGAACGCTACGCCGAAATTGCCCCCGAACACGTGCGCGGCTGCGACATGGTCATCTCCGCGGCGTCCCGCTGGACCGAGCACTCGCTCCTGGGCAACGACCAGCTCGTCGCGGTGCTCTTTACCGGCGTCGGCTACGACCACATCGACGTCTCGGCACTGACCAGGGCCAATGCGATGCTCTGCTTCGCCCCCGACGCCGTGCGCCGGCCGATGGCCTGTACCATCATCACCTTTATCCTGGCCCTGGCGATGCGCTTGATCAACAAAGATCGGATCACCCGCCAGGGGCTGTGGACCGACCAGCGCCTCTACCGCGGCGAAGGGCTGACCGGCAAAACCCTCGGCTCGATCGGCGTCGGCAATATCGGGCACGAGATGTTCCTGCTGGCCAGACCATTCGGCATGCGGCATCTGGGCTGCGATCCGCACCTGACCCAGGAGGATGTCGCCGACGCGGGCGTGGAGCTGGTCGATATGGATACCCTGCTCGCCGAGTCCGACTTCGTCAGCATCAGCGTCCCGCTCAGCGCACAGACCCACCACCTGATCGGGGAGCGGGAAATCGACAAGATGAAGCAGACGGCCTATCTGATCAGCACTTCGCGGGGGCCGATAGTCGACGAAGAGGCGCTGATCCGCGCCCTGCAAAACGGGCGGATCCAGGGCGCCGGTCTCGACGTATTCGAACAGGAGCCCGTCGATCCGGACAATCCCCTGCTGGCGATGGACAACGTAGTGGTCACGCCGCACTCGCTGTGCCACACCGACGAATACTACATGGCGGCCTGGAGCGGCAAACTCCGGCAGGCGGCGCAAATCGCACGCGGCGAGATTCCCGACAACGTGGTCAACAAAGAAGTGCTGGCAAAACCCGAGCTGCAGGCCAAGCTCAGGAGGTTGCAAACGGCATAGCCGCGATCACCCGGATACCCGCAATACACCCCGCCCCCATCGAAGGCACCCTGCAGCTGGTAAAACTCCAGACCGGGGGTGTCGCCAAGCCGGCTTTCCAGCACCGGCCGGTTTTCGCTCCATGCGATAAAGTCACCGCTGTCGCTCCCGGTCGTACAATAGTTTGCACAGGTGAATGCCCCCTTTCCCTCCCAGGGCCGCTCCGGCCGCATCACCGGATTGTCAGGATGTTTCTGGGGCTGGTTGAGCACCCGTTTGGCAGCGCTGAGTTCCTCGAGGCGGTTATCGTCGACGAATAGGTGTTTACCGGGGAATAATTCGACGCTCATTTCGAATTCCTCTCCCTATTCGATCAACACCGAAGCCAGATAGACATTGGACCCGCAATCTGGCCCCGGCGCGTATTCGTAGGTCGAGTAGTAGGCGATGAGCGCCCGATGCTCACCCACCGGCAGAATCCCGCCGTACCCGGTGTCGCCGCCGCTGGGCAGCACCGCGCAGAGCTGGATATCGCCTTCCTCGTAGAGAAATACGCCCGTTCGTAGCTGGGTCTGGTCGTGCTCGCTGAACTTGTCGTTGAATTTGTCCTCCGTCGCGCGGATGCCCTCGTTGGCAAAGCTCCGCCCGGTGACCAGGACCCTCTCGCCGACCCGGGTTACCGCCGAGCCATAACAACGCGATTCGCGCGAAAGGTAGCGCTCCCACTCACTATAGGGCGGCTCCGCCGTCGACAGCAGCGCGCAATGGCCCCTGGCCCGGGTGATCGCCAGCAACCGGCCGTCGTCAAAAAAACACAGCGCCGTCTCGCTCGGCGCGGGCGTGCCGAATTCAATACCCGTCGCATCCCGATACTCCGGCCCGTCGGAGCCGTGCACGATCTCCGCCACCCACGCCCACCGCTCGCCGTCTTCTGAGACCAGCAGGTCGACCGCGTTGTGGATGCCATTGGGCACGTGGCCGACCGTATCGCAGGTCACCCAGTAGCGGCCGGCGAATTCGACCGGATGCCAGAAGTCGCGATTCATCAGGAAGCACCGCCGCGATTCGGTCCAGGTCGTGCCGTCCATCGTCGAGGCCACCATCTGCTGCGACGGGAAGCCGTATTCGGACTCCCCTTCGCTCTGGTATTCCCGCACCCCATAGAGCAGCAGCCTGTCGCCGACGGGCAGGAGATTCGGGTCGATGGTCTTTGTGCCCATCGCGATATGCGAGGTCCAATATTCCAGATCGGTGGAGGAACACACCCTGATCTGGGAGTCCTCGGTGCCGTGACCCGTGCCATCGACAAA
>JAYYUU010000316.1:0-6111 GCA_036343835.1 Candidatus Latescibacterota bacterium
TATCGAAGAATCCCTGCTGCCCCTGTGCACCGAGCAGCAGATCGGCATTGTCTCCTACAGCCCGTTGGGCGCGGGCTTTCTCACCGGCAAATATCGCCGCGAAGGCCCCCTCCCCGAGGGCGCCCGCTTCGAGGTGATGCCCGGCCACCAGGACATCTACTTCAAGGACGCGTATTTCTCCGTCGTCGAGGGACTGCGCGCCAAAGCGGCCACACTCGACCGCTCGATGGTCGATCTCGCCCTGGCCTGGGTCATCGGTCAGCCCGGCATCACCTCGGTTTTGGTCGGAGCGCGCGACACCGCCCAGATCGACCAGGCCTTCGCGGCAGAGGCGACTGGCCTGGACGACGAATTGAGGGCGGAACTGAGTAGCCTATAATGTCGACGCCGAGATTATAGCGCGGGAATTTGCCCCTTAGGCTGGTGCGGCGGAGTACGCTGCCAGCACAATTATAGAGAAAACCCATATGCCCCAACCCAATGTGTTGTTCTTCTTTACCGACGACCAGCGCTTCGACACCCTGGCCGCCCTGGGCAACTCCCATATTCTGACCCCCAATATGGACCGCCTAGTCGCCCGCGGTACAGCCTTTACCCACGCCCATATCCCCGGCGGCACCAGCGGGGCGGTGTGCATGCCCAGCCGGGCCATGTTGCACACCGGTCGGTCACTCTTTCACCTGGAGGACGCTGGGCAACGCATCCCGACCCAACACCTGCTGCTGGGCGAACATCTACGGGCCAATGGCTACGACACCTTTGGCAGCGGCAAGTGGCACAACGGGCGCGACAGTTTCGCCCGCAGCTTTAGCGCCGGCGCGGAAATCTTTTTCGGCGGCATGACCGACCACTGGAACGTGCCGGCCTATGATTACGACCCAGCGGGCCGCTACGACGGCAAGTGCCCGCAGGTCGACAATCCATTCCACTCCAAGGAGGAGAGCTATCGCGATTGCGACCACATTGCCGCCGGGACCCATTCGTCCGAGCTCATAGCCAACGGGGCGCTGCGCTTTTTGACCGAGCGACAAAGCACAGACCCATTTTTTATGTATCTCTCTTTCCTGGCGCCGCACGACCCGCGAGTAATGCCGCGCCGCTACCGCGAGATGTACCGCGACGCAGAGGTGCCACTGCCAGAGAATTTCATGACACAGCACTCCTTCGATGCCGGAGTGCACCAGATCCGCGACGAAGTCCTGGCCGATTATCCGCGCAAGCCGGACCAGACGCGAGAGCATCTGATCGATTACTACGCCATGATCACCCACCTCGACGTCCAGATCGGTCGCGTCCTGGACGCACTAGCCGCCAGTGGCCAAGCCGAGAACACCATCGTCGTGCTGGCCGGTGACAATGGCCTGGCCGTGGGGCGGCACGGGTTGTTCGGCAAGCAGAACCTCTACGACCACTCGGTGCGGGTGCCCCTGGTATGGGCCGGACCCGGCGTGCCGCAGGGAGAACGGCGGGAGGCGTTGGTTTATCTTTTCGACATATTCCCGACCTTGTGCGCCCTGTTGGGACTCGACGTGCCCGCAAGCGTCGATGGACAATCGCTGGTGGGCGCCATACAGCGGGACGAGGCGGTGCGGCAGGAGATGTATCTGGCTTATGAACGCCTGCACCGCGGCTTGCGCGACCGGCGGCACAAGCTAATCGAATACCAGATCGATGGGCGACGGCACACTCAGCTATTCGATCTGGCCGCCGACCCGCACGAGCTGCGCGACCTGGCCGCCGACCCGGCGTGCGAGGCCGTCCTCGCCGATATGCGGACGCGATTGGCACTCCAGCGCGACGCCTGGGGCGACTGCCAGACCACGTGGGGCGAGACCTTCTGGGGCGGCATGGAATACTGACTCACGCATTTACCCAAATCGATTTATGCGAAAAACCACATTGGAGGAGAACAATGGCTAAAGTGAAGACGCTGGTTTTCGGCGGTGGGGAGATCCACGACTGGGAAGGTATCCAGCCAAAATTGGTGGCGGCGCTGGAGGATGCGGACGCCTTCGATCTCGACACCGCGCAGCAAGACTTGAGCGCGTTGGAACACCTCGACCCCTACGACGTCCTGGTGTTCCACTACACGGTGGGCGAGATCTCCGCCGCGCAGCGCGACGGCCTCTCGCAGTGGCTGGTCGGGGGCAAGGGCTATGTCGGCATCCACAGCGCCGCCGATTCGTTCAGAGACGACCCGGATTATCGCAACCTGGTCGGCGGCCATTTCATCACCCACCCCCGCTATCGCCAGTACCAGGTCAGCGTCAAGGACCCCGAACACCCCATTATGGCGGATATCGAAGAAGAATTTACGGTCGAGGACGAGCAGTATATCCTCGATTACGACCCGCGCGTCCACGTGCTGGCCAACGCGCTCTACAAAGGCGATACCATGCCGGTAGCGTGGACCAAGAGCCACGGCGAGGGCCGGGTGTTTTATCAGGCGTTAGGGCACGATCCCAAAGCCTGCGAGCACCCGATGTTCAAACAGATGCTGGTGCAGGGGACGCTGTGGGCGGCGGGTGCGGAATGAGTGCAGAGCGTAGTTAATTTGCTGGTTATAGCTGCGGTTGGTTGCAACCGTTGTTTGGCAACTAATAGAATCTATTTATCCTCAACATGAGCACTATGGCGCACTCCACAGACCACAGGGCCTATACGGCGGAATGGATCTTCGACGGGGATCGGATCTTGGACGATCATGCGGTAGTAGTCGATGGTGGTACCATTACCCAAGTAATACCGCTTCCCGAGCTACCGTCTGCCATTCCCCGGTGTCACTATCCCGGCTGCACACTTGCCCCGGGGCTGATCGACACCCATATGCACTTTATGCGCTGGCAGGGGCCGCTCTTCCTCGCCTATGGGGTGACCACCGTCCGCGATACTGGCAACGACCTGCAGTGGATCCTCCAGCGCCGTCGCGAATGGCCGCACCAGCCATGGCCCCGCATCCTCTGCTTGGGCCCCCTCCTCGACGGCTCGCCGCCGGGGCACCCGCTGGTCGCCCAGGCCATCACCTCTACCGACTCCGCCATTGCCGCGGTGCGCCAAACCGCCGCCGCCCAGGTCGACGGCATCAAGCTCTACGCCAGCATCGCCGCCGAGTGGATCGCGCCGATGGTCGAAGCAAGCCACGCGGCCAATCTCAAAGTATCCATGCACTGCCTACCCCACGGCGTCCTCGCCGCCGGCGCGGCGGGCGTCGACGAATTCTATCACCTCGACGGCATTCTCGCCGACGTCTGGCCCGACCACCCGTCCGGTTGGCTCCAAGTCTGGGGCGACCCGGACTTTGGCCAAACCTGGGACCGGCAGTGCGAAGTCGCCGACGCGATTGCCGCCATGGATCTGACCTCGACGCCGACCTTGGCCTACTGGGACAGCCAATCGCGCATGCGACAAGGGACAGGGCCCTATCCGCAAGAACGCCAGTACCTGCCGGCCGACCTTTTCCAGTGGTCCTCTGCCACACCCGACGCCGCACTCGGGGCGACCTGGCAACGGGCTTTAGACTCAGCACAGCGTTTCCAGGGACTCCTTGTAGAAAGGAAAGTGCCCGTCCTCGCCGGCAGCGACACGCCCTGCGGCGGCATCCTCCCCGGCCAGAGCCTCTGGCGCGAGCTCGCGCTGCTGGTCGCGGCGGGACTCTCCCCCATCGACGCGTTGTGCTCGGCCACCTCGGCCGCCGCCGACTTCCTCGCGCGACCCGACTTGGGCCGGCTGCAAAAGGGGTGCGTCGCCGATATCGCCATCGTCCGGGGCAACCCAATGCGGAGCATACCCGAGCAACCAGAAATAGAACAGGTCGTACGCGCTGGGATCGACTACCAACCCGAAGAGCTACTACAGGCGGCAGAGCCTATCGATCCGTCGTGGCGCGACGACCCCTGGGGTCGGCAATTCGCACAACACTGGACCAAAAGGGCAGCCGCCCGTTCATAAACGGAGCATACCGATGGCCAAAAAACGAGACGACTTCGCGTATGAAACGGCGACCATCTCCCGCCAGACTCAGATCTTCTACGACAACCGCTCCTATTCGGCCTTTCCCCACGTAATCCGCCTCGAAGGCGAGGAACTGCTCATCGCCTTCCGCCAGGCACCGCGACGGGAAATCGTCCAACACACCCACCCGCGCTCGATCATCACCGTCATCCGTTCCTACGACCTCGGCCAAACCTGGCAAAACGAAGACGCCGCCCAACTGGCGGCGGGCGGCGGTCAAGAGTTGGGCCTGGTCTATCTCGGCAAGGGCAAAGTCGGCGGCGCGCTGGCTGCACACGAGGTCGTGCCCGCCAAAGAAGCAGACCGCGCGAATATCTCTCACACCCACGCGCGCGAATACCCCTTCAGCAATGTCGGCGGGCTCTGGTGCTGGAGCGACAACCACGGCCTCACCTGGCGGGTGGAAAACGCGACCCTCTTCGCCGCGGGGATGCAGTGCTGCGCGCCGCCGGTACAATTGGCGGACGGGACCTTGCTGATCCCCGTCTACGGGGCCATCGGCCGCGCCACGCGCAGCTCGTCAGTGCTCTACGCCTCCACCGACTCCGGCCAGACTTGGACCGAACGAGCCAGCATGGCCAAGGGCCAGCCGCAGACCCGCGACTATCACGAACCAGCCGTACTCGAACTCGCGCCCGGCCAGCTGCTCGGCCTGCACCGCGTCGCCGACCCCAAAGACCCGCGCGGCCTCCTCTGGCGCAACGAGTCTCCCGACTCCGGCCGCACCTGGACTCGACCGCAGCGGACTGCGATCCGCTCCGGCGCCTGTCCCCGCCTGCTCAAACTCCGCGACGGCCGGCTGCTATTGACCTACGGTCGCCGCTTTGAGCCCTTCGGCCTCTATGCCTCGCTCTCTACAGACGACGGCCAAACCTGGGGCGAAACGAGCTGGCTATTGCGCCCGACCCCCGACAGTGACCAGGGCTACACCTCTTCTCTAGAACTTGACAACGGACAGATCTTCACCGCCAGCTACGCCAAAAACGGCCGCGGCATCACCGGCATCACCGGCACCTTCTGGCACCTGCCCTGATCAGCCGATCCGCCGCCTCGATGGCGACGATCCAAAAAAAATGCGTCTTTTATACGCTATATCGCATCTAACGCCAAAACACCCCATCCGAAACGAGGTATTAATGCGTCTGCTTTTAAGCGCCGTCCTGAGCGTCCTACTCGCCCATACCGCCCATGCCGCTTCCACCCAGACCAGCACCCCTTTCGACCAGCGCGGCGTCATCGTCGACGTGCACACCTTCTTCAAATCCGCCGCTGTAGACCGCGACCCGGCCGTAGCTTCTGAAGATGGCGTTGCCGGACGGGCTTTGGTCACTTCAGCGGGCGTCTACGCCTTCCTCGAAACGCCCGAAAACCAGGCGCAATTAGCCGATACCGAGCCGGGCTCAGTGGTGCATATCAAAGGAAAATTGCTGGAAAAAGGCGCGCTATTGCACATCGACGCGCTGGAGAAGACCAACCGCATCTCGCTCGACCTCGACCTGGCCGGCCTGCGCAACGAGCCGGGCCAGACCATCGCCCTCAAGGGTACGAACAAATGCCAGTGCGGCCTCGACGTGGCGGACCTGCCGCATAGCTGCAGACTGGGCCATCTACACCACCTCGAAGCTGCTGATGGTAAAATTTACCACTACCTGCAATTCGCCCAGGGCAAGGACACCTTCTTAGGGCATGGCAGTCACTCCAAGGACGTCAAAGTAGAGGGACGGGTTTTCCCGGGACAGTTTTTGCTGGTCGACAAGGTGACAGGTAAATTGAACTAGCGGCCTGAATAACAGCACGCTTGATTCTGAATACGAGCTACAACGCCCGTTTGACATGCAGGAGGTCCGCAGTTCAAGTCTGCGATTGCCCACCATTTTTTATTAACAGTAACTTAGGTCGATCCGACCTGATAGACCAACCCTCCGTTGAATACCTGCACCACATCAAGCAGGTGCTCAACAGGAGGTTTTTTCTATGCTATTTCAGCAGGCCTACGAGCTCTTCATCGCGGACAGGAAAATCAGCGGATGTACGCCGAAGACGCTCGCATTTTATCACGACTCAGCGGGGGCCTTTCTGCGCTTTGCCTCCGATTCCGAA
>JAYYUU010000317.1:0-12296 GCA_036343835.1 Candidatus Latescibacterota bacterium
ATCCATTGCGCCGCCCGCAGCGGATCGTCACCGAGCTGGTGCAAGATGGGAAAAACCGCGCAAAACGCATGTCTTTCAAAAAATACTGTGGACACTTTTTATTGGAATTTACAAACGACGAATGTCATAACTCGTTAAGAAACAACATCCGTATGAATTCATGGCTTTTTAATCAAACTCCGCTAATCGAGCTAACTTCGATTTAAAAAACAGTGGATCACGTAACCTACCGATTTACACAGACCTTCAAGGTCAAAAAGTGTCCACAGTATTGAAAAGGCAGATGGAAAATATGGCGGCGGCGGCTGAGATCGAGGCGCACAGCCGCGAGATCATCGCGGCCTGCGAGCAAAAGGTCATGGCCGAACGGGCGGAGCAGGCGAAGGATGTGGGCGACAGCGGGAGTGGGGAGGGAGATGGGGGGGATGATGTCGACGAAAGGCTGAGTGAAGACGAAGCAAAAAAGGGGGTGCAGTTGGGGCGGGTGGCGATGCGGATCGGCGGCAGCACCAAGCTAGTTCCCTACAAAGTTATGCCCGATCCGGAGGAACAGAGCCAGTGGATATTGGTCAAGCGCGACCGCGAAACCGATGAGTTGGTGCCCATCATGCGCCGCCGCAAAAAGCGCGTCGTGGAAAAGAATCGCGAAGGCGTTTGGGAATTGCAGGAGAAATAGCCCGATGGCGGAAAACTTCGACCTGCTAATTAAGGGGGCCGCGCTGGTCGACCCCCACCAGGGCATCAGTGGCTCGCGCGATATCGGCATCCGCGACGGGCGCGTAGTTGCGGTGACAGGGGCCATTTCTCCAGAAGAGGCTGCTGAGACCATCGACTTCCGCGGCCGGCTGGTGACGCCGGGTCTGATCGACCTGCACGTCCACGTGTGGTGGGGTGTGGCGCATCTGGGGATCGAGCCCGACCCCCACTGCGTCCGGCGCGGGGCCACCACGGTCTACGACGCCGGCTCGGCCGGGGCCGACACCTTTCCCGGTTTTAAGAAATACGTCATTGATGTCAGCGCCACCCGCATCAAGGCCTTCCTGCACATCTCCTCCCAGGGCCAGCTCAGCTGCGATATCGGCGAGCTGACCGATATGCGCTACGCCGATGTCGACCGCGCGGTCGAGATGTGCGAGCGCTATAAGGAGGACATCGTCGGGATCAAAATCCGCATGAGTCGCAATCTCGTCGACGGCGACGGGCGCGAGGCCATGAAGCGGGCCCGTGCCGCCTGTGAGGCCACGGGGCTGCCGCTGATGCTGCACCCCAATGCCAGTCCGCTGAGCTTGGAGGATATGCTCGGCCAAATGGTGGCAGGCGATATACTGACGCATTGCTTCCACCAGAGCGACACCGGGGTGCTCGACGCGGAGGGCAAGGTGCGGCCCGAGGCCGTCAAAGCCGTCGAACGCGGGGTGCTCTTTGATGTCGGGCACGGGGCGGGCAGTTTTTCTTTCCAGGTGGCCGAGCAGGCCATGCGCCAGGGCTTGCGGCCGGGCACGATTTCCAGCGACCTCCACCACTACAATTTACACGGACCGGTCTACGATTTGGCCACCACGCTCGCCAAGTTTATGCATCTGGGCTGGACGCTGGAGGAGGCCGTCGAACGGGCGACGGTGGCTCCGGCGCGGGCGATGGGAATGTTGGGCGAGATCGGCACTCTGGCGGTGGGGGCTTGCGCCGATGTGGCGGTCTTCGACCTCGAAGAGGGGACCTTCGACTTGGTCGACGCCGGCGGCGAGCATCGGGTGGGGGAACGGCGATTGGTGCCGGTGTTGACGCTCAGAGCGGGCAAGCTCTACGAACCGGCTTATTGAAATGGCAATACGGTCGGAGATGGGTGCGCGTATCGGGCTTGGATTGGCCTTTGCTCTATATGGTTTGGTCGTATTGCGGACGGCCTGGCTGTCCGAAGACGCCTTTATCACATTTCGCACCGTCGACAATTTTATAAATGGCTATGGCCTCACCTGGAATATAACCGAGCGAGTCCAGGCCTATACCCATCCGCTGTGGATGTTCCTCGTCGCAGTCTGCTACTTCTGGACCCGGGAAATCTACTACACATCTATCCTGCTCTCACTGGCGGTCTCGTTGACGGCGGTCTGGATATTTTCGCGCAATCTCGCGGCCTCGTCCTGGGCGGCCATACTCGGTGTTTTGGCCCTGGTCAGCTCGAAGGCCTTTGTCGACTACTCGACTTCGGGGTTGGAAAATCCACTGACCAATTTACTCCTGGCCCTATTCGCGGTGCTGTATTTGCGGCCGCAAGGCCACGGTCATAACTCGATAGGAATGGCATCGCTCTTTGGGTTGGCGCTGCTAAACCGGATGGACCTGACGTTGGTCCTGGGACCTGGAATGCTATGGGTTGTGTGGCTGGAGCGGGGGCGGTCGGCAGGTTGGGTTGCTGCGGGGTTGGCGCCTTTTGGCGCATGGGTTGTTTTCGCTTTGTTTTACTATGGTTTTCCCTTTCCCAACACGGCCTATGCCAAGTTGGGCACAGGGGTGGAGACCGGAGAGTTATTGGCGAAAGGAATACATTATGTGGTCCAATCATGCCGCAATGACCCATTGACTCCGCTCATCCTCGTCGCCAGCGCGGGGTTGCCTCTGGCCAGGAGGGATTGGCGGGTGTTCGCACTGACGTTGGGTAGTTTTTTTACCTGGCCTACGTGGTAAAAATCGGTGGAGACTATATGTCTGGGCGTTTTCTCGCCGCGCCGTTCTGGCTTGGCATTATCGTCCTGTGCTCGCAATTCTCCTTTGCCGATCTGCAGACGCGGGTCGGCGCGAGCGTCTGCTTACTCGTCGTGAGCTTGAGCGGCCCCTTCCCGCCATTGTTGAGTGGGGTGGCTTATGGCACAACCATCGATTCGCAACCATTGGTCGCTATGGACACTAGAGGCGTGGAGTATCCGCATACGGGATTGCTGCGGGCGTTGGAAAAAAGGGAGGGCGATGCCTTTCCCGACCACTGGTGGGCGGTGCGGGGACGGAAGGTCGCAGCGGGCGATCTGGATCCCCGTTTTGATGACGGAACCGGCGAAGGGGTATTTGCGGAGCGTTCGTCGGTGCACGGTGGGGTGGTGGTCGTCTGGTCCAATGTCGGAATGAGCGGATTTTACGCCGGTCCCCAAACCCATATCGTCGATATGATCGCGCTGACCGAGCCGCTATTGGCCCGCTTGTCGGCCAAGGAGGATCCCGAAACCGGAGCTGGCCATTATGGGCGCATAATGCCGGCAGGATATTTGGAGACGCGGGTAAGTGGTGAGAACAGAATTGCCGATCCCAACTTGGCCCGCTACTACGAAAAATTGAAGATCGTCGTCGAGGGCGAGTTATTCTCCTGGGCGAGATTAACTGAAATTTGGCGTTTCAATACGGGTTACTACGACGATTTGATTGACTGTGAATTTTATCGTTTTCCCACGCCTTTGGAAGAAGCGCTGTCGGCGACGAGAATCCGGCCGGGCAATCCCCGGGAGTTTTTAAGGCTAGGGGAAGAGTATTTCGCCGTGGGCAGGGAAGCAGATGTTATCAATGCCCTGAATAAAGCGCTGCAAAATAACCCCTCCAGTTTCAAAAACCTTTATATAGTCGCAAAAATGCTCAAGGAGAATGGTCTGAAAACACAAAGTCAAGCGGCGTTTAAATGGGCCATTGAGGTTGCGCCGGTCTATCTGGCAGGTCTTGAACAAAGCGGAAAATACGACCAGTCGCTGAAAGTATTAAAACGTCTGGCGTTAGCCCATGCCTACATTTGGGAAGAGGGGAGCCAGGCTGAAGTTTTTAGGATCTTCAAAAGGATTATAGAGGGGCCGTATACAGGGGTAGAAGCTGAATTGTACCGGAAGATCGGCGAGTTTATGGATCGAGTCGGAAGTTATGAGGACGGGCAACGGGCCTATGCAAAGGCCCGCGATGCCAGCAAGTAAATGGTAAAAATATAAGCGGCGTTATTGGGCGGTGTAACCGCCGTCGACAATCAGCGTCGACCCCGTGGTAAATCCGGAGGCTTCCGCGGCGAAGTAGAGTACGGCAGTGGCCAATTCAGCGGGATCGCCCCAGCGGTCCATGGGGACTTTGGCGATCATCTCTTTGGCTCTTGGTGGGTCCTTGAGCAGGATCTCGTTGAGCGGGGTGGCGAAGGGGCCGGGGCAGATCGCGTTGACGGTGATGCCATGCGGTGCCCATTCGAGAGCCAGGGTCTTGGTCAACTGGACGATGCCGCCCTTGCTCGAGGCGTAGGGCGAGCGGTGGGCGACCGAGACCTGCGCGACCGTCGAGCCGAGGTTGATGACGCGTCCGTAGCCGCGCTCGATCATATGCGGGCCCAGCGCACGGCAATAATACATTGGACCGGTGAGATTGGTGGCGATGACCGCGTCCCAATCCTCGTCGCTGAGTTCGACGATGGGACTGCGGATATTGATGCCGGCGTTGTTGACCAGGATGTCGATATGGCCAAAGACGTCGAAGGTTTTGGCGATGGAGTCCTCGACCTGATCGCGGTGGGCGGCGTCGGCTTTGAGCGAAAGCACCCGCCCGCCGGTATGGGTGCTGATGCGGGCGGCCGCAGTCTGGCATTCCTCGAGGTTGCGGCTGGTGATTGCCAGGTCGGCGCCGGCACCCGACAATGCGGTGGCCAGAGCCTCGCCGAGGCCTTTGCTGCCACCGGTGACCAGGGCCACCCGGCCTTGGAGGCTGAAGAGTTCGAGTGATGATTTGGGAATTTGCACGGCGGAACCCTCTACGAGGGCGCGTCGGGCCAATCTTCGGCCTCGACCATCTCGCGGGCTAAGGCGCCCAATTCCTTGACCAACTCGCCTTGCTCCTGAGACCTGGCTTTATTTGTTATCTGCATGGTCAGGGCGATCAGGCCTAAACCGAAGATCCGCTGCAGGCTTTGCGGAGCATCGGAGTCCAGGTCGGGGATCAATTCTGCCAGGCGTGAAAGCAGGTGGCGGTGCTTGTCGGATATTTCGATGACTTCTAAAGACATAGTGCTCAAAGAATAATCATTGCGCCTGCAAAGGGCAAAGCGCTTGGCGTTGCCCGGCAAAGGGTTTGCTGGTCGCTGGGATCGAGGTCAAGGGGCAGCCCGTTCTTCTTCCGGGTCTTTGGCGATGAATTTATCGCCGTCTTTGGCGATGCGGCTCCACGGGGTTTGCGGATCGTGGTCCCAGGCGACGATCCATTTCCCGACGGCAGCTTCTTCCAGGAAGGTCTGCTTGCCAATCAGGGTTTGATGGGGAAACATGTCGTAGGCCATATTCCAATAGGGGCGCATATGGATTCGCGTGGGCAGCAACTCCCCGGGATATACCAGGGTGTGATCCCCGACCGCGAGGCGAAAACCCTGGTGCGCCTCGGTATGGCCGCCGGTGACGAAGGTCTCGAGCCCGGGAGCCAATTCCTCGGTCCCCGCTACCAGGCGGAGTTCGACCTGTTTTTGCAATAGGCGCAGGTCTGCAGGACGGTAGCTGCTCTTCATGGTGCTGCGTCCGGCCAGGGCGTCATGCCATTCTCCCCGCTGCACGACGTGGATGGCATTGGGGAAGAGCGGCAATAGCCCATCTGGCCCCTCGATCAGGCTGCCGCAGAAGTGGTCGAAGTGCAGGTGGGTGAACGCGACCATGGTGATATCGGTGGGTTTGAGCCCCGCTGTGGCGAGTGAGGAACGCAGGGTTTGAGTTGTGTCAATGCCGTAGATCTCCCGCTCTCGCGCGGAGCAGCGTTCGCCGACCCCGGTATCGAGCAGAATTCGTTCGCCGGCGATATTGAGCAGCAGGCAGTTGCAGGCCAGACGGATGCGGTTGTGGGCGTCGGGTGCGGATTCGCGTTGCCACAGGTCCTTGGGCACTACCCCGAACATGGTCCCGCCGTCGAGACGGAAATTCCCACCGGGTAGGTGGACTATTTCGACCTCTGCTAATACTAGGCGGCGCATCAGATATTGGTCAGGACCTTGACGCCTTCAAGGTCGAAGTGGAAGCGCATCTCGCGCAAGCCCTGCTCGGCCATCGATTCGCGCAATTGCCAGCGGTATTCGGCGGGGCAGTAGAACATCAGGAAGCCGCCGCCGCCGGCTCCGAGGATCTTGCCGCCCAGCGCGCCGACTTTGCGACCGATCTCGTACCAGCGGTCGATATCCGAATTGGATATTTGGTTCGAGCGCTTCTTTTTAGTCAGCCAGTGTTCGTGTAGTAGTTCGCCGAAATGGTCGAGTTCGTCGTTTTCGAGGGCGGTTTTGATTGCATAGCCGATGCGCTTTACCTCGTGCAGGCTGTCGGTGACCTGGCTATTCCCCCCTTTGGTGTCCCGGTTCTGCTGCGAGAGGATATCCGAACTCTCGCGCTGGATGCCGGTGAAGAAGACCACCATATTGTTGGCCAGTTCTTCCTCGGCGTGTTCGGAGAGCTTGAGCGAGCTGACCTCGACCTTGCCATTTTTGTCGATGTCGAGGCAGGATAGGCCACCAAAGGCACCCAAGTAGTGATCGTGCTTGCCCGCTGGCTGGTCGGCGCGCACCGCTTCGATATAGTGGGCTTCCTCGGCCAGTTCCTGGATGGGGACTTGTTCGCGTTTATAGGCGTGCAAGGCGGCCAAGAGGGCGACGGTGAATGAGCCCGAAGACCCCATGCCGGTGCGGCCTGGCACGTCGGACATCGCACTTATTTCGACGCCACCATCGATTTTGGAATGGGTCAGCGATTCGCGCAGCAGGGGGTGCTGAATCTGACTCGGCTCGTCGACCATTTCGGTCTGTGAGTATTTGACGCGGATGAAGTCCTCTACCTTGAGGGTATTGAGCTGGATATAGACGTATTTGTCGATGCCGGCGCTGAGGACAAAGCCACCGTGTTCGCGATAATAGGAGGCCAGGTCGGGTCCGCCGCCGCCTAAGGGAATGCGCAGGGGCGCTCTGGTGATGATCAAAGTAGACCTCGTTTCAAGGTAGGATGAAGGATCCCGAGTCGACGCATTCGCAGGCGTACTGGTAGCGCTCTGGAGTGTCGGTGGAGAGGAGTTGGCCGCGCATGCGGTGACCGAGTAGCGGCCGTCCTTCAGCGAGCAAGTCGCCAAAGATATCCCGGCTGAAATCGCAGTTGCTGCCGGGGGGAATGCGCTCGAGGATCTCGGGCTCCATAACATAGGTCCCGGCATTGATCTGGTAGTCGTCGAAGACCTGTTCGGGTTTGGGTTTCTCGACGAATCGCTCGATGCGATTGCGCGCGTCGAGGCCGATGATGCCCCGAGAAGTTGGGTCGTCCATCCACAATAGGCCGATGCTGGCGATCTCGCCCCCGCGACGATGAGCCTGCCAGAATTCGCCAAGGTCGAAGTTGGTCAGATTGTCGCCGTAGTAGACTAAGAAGGGCCCGTCAAAGAAGTCGGCGACCTTGCGCACTGCGCCGGCGGTGCCGAGTAGGTCTTTTTCGAGCGAATAGGTGATTGATACGCTCCAGTCTCCGCCATCGCCAAAATAATCCTGGATGACTTCGGGCAGGTGGTAGAGGTTGATGACCATTTCGTCAAAGCCGTGCTGGGCGAGGAGGCGCACAATATATTCGAGCAGGGGTTTGCCGGCGAAGGGGATCATCGGTTTGGGCGTTGAGTCGGTGAGTGGCCTGAGCCGGGTGCCGCGACCGGCGGCGAGGACCATGGCCTTCACGAATTGGCTCGGCGGATGATATTGGCGGCGCGCATTTTCTTTTCGATTTCGGTGTAGAAATCCCTGAGGTTGGCTTGCTCTTCGACCCACTCGATATATTCGCCGATGGTCTGATCGAGCGAGGTCTCCGGTCGCCAACCGAGCTGCTGTAGGGCCGCTCCAGACGAGACGGTGTGGCGGGTGTCGCCGAAGCGATAGTCGCCGCTGACCAGCGGTTCGATATCTCGCCCGGCGATGCGCGCGACTAATTGGGCGTATTCGAGTACGGTGGTACCGCGCTGGCCGGCGGCGTTGAAAGCGCGGAAATTGGCCCGTTCGTCTTCCAGGCAGAGGACATTGGCGCGGGCGACGTCGCCGACGTAGATATAGTCGCGTAGCGACTGGCCGTCTTCGTAGCAGACCGGCGGCTGGTCGTGCAGGATGCGGAGGGTGAAGATCCGGCAGATGCCCGAGTAGGCATTAAAAAATGAATTGCGCGGCCCCTGCACGATTGAGTAGCGCATATTGGTGGTGGGAATATCGTATTTGCGACCGAGGCTAAAGGAAGTCAGCTCGGCGGCGTATTTGGAGATGCCGTAGGCGGTGTGGGGATTTACCGCGTCTTCGGTGATAAGCTGATGCTCGAGTTGGGCATCGCAATGCGGGCAGCGGACTTCCCATTCGGCACGGGCCAGCTGCGCAGCGGGGCGGGAGTCGGGGTAGACGATGTCGTGTTTGGCGCAGCGGTACTTGCCTTCGCCATAGGTCGCCTGCGACGAGGCCAGAACCACTTTTTGCACCGGCAATTTGTGCTCGACGATTAGCTCGTAGAGCAGAGTCGCCCCGACGGTATTGACGTGGTGGAAAGTTGAGAAGTCGGGCATGTAGTCCTGGTAGGCGGCCAGATGGATGACGCCATCGATGCCGTCGAGCGCTTTGAGCCAGTCTTGGCGTTGGCGCACATCGCCCTGGATCTTTTCTACTGCAGCGGGAATATACGCGGGCCAGCCGTGGGGATGGACTCTTTGCTGCAGGGCGTCGAGAATGCGGACTTGATAGCCTTTGGCCACCAGGTGGTCGACGGTATGCGTGCCGATAAAGCCGGCGCCACCGGTGACTAGGATATGTTGCATGATAGGTTGTGGCCTCGCGGAGTTGGCAGGACGCAGATTCAAACCATTAAGTATAGATAGAGGTCGTATGGTCGGCAATGATGATTCGGTTGACAGAAAAAAAGCCCACCGCTAGTTTTCCCCGTGTAAACGCCGTGAAAACCAAAGGGGAATACCTGGGTGCAGAAGGTTAAAGTAATCCTGGCCGTGGTGAGTCTGGTCGCCGGGGTGTTGCTGTGCGAACTCGCGTTGCACTTTTTGCACCCGCAGGTTTTTCGCCGACCCGAGGTGTGGCGCTATGATCCCGATTTGGGGTGGAGCCATATTCCAGGCAGTTCCGGTCGATTGGTCTCGCCTGAATTCGACGTTGAAATGCGGATCAACACCGCCGGGTTGCGCGATCGGGAATTCGCCACTGTAAAAGGAGTTGGGATTCGTCGTCTGGCCCTTTTTGGCGACTCGTTTGTCGAAGGCTGGGGCGTGGCGGTGGAAGCGGTGGTCAGCCGTCAGCTCGAGACCTGTCTAAGGGGCCGGGGCAAACAGGTGGAAGTGGCCAATTTCGGGGTCGCGGGATATGGCACCGACCAGGCCTTGTTGTTCTTTGAACAACGGGGATTGCACTTTGGGCCGGGGGAAGTACTGCTGTTTTTTTATGGCAATGACCTGTGGAATAATGCCGCGCGGAAGGGCATTGGGGCCGAGCGGGGTTTCAAACCCTATTTCAGGCTTCGGCAAGACGGGCAGTTGCGTTTGCAGGGCGTGCCGGTACCGCAGTCGGGTTTTTGGAATCGCGATGAGATGGCGGTGCCGATCCCATTGCAATTAGAGCGCTATTTCTCACGGCACTGGCATGTGTTTAAATTGGTGCAGAAAGCTTTCCAGCCAGAAGTTGAACGCGGGCAGCAACAAGCCTTTTACGAGGGATTGTACGGGGTGGACGAATCCAGGCGCTTCGCCCCGGCTTGGGCCCTGACGGGCCGATTGCTGGCGGCGTTCAAAAAAAGCGTCGAACGCCACGGCGCTCGCCTGACCGTGGTCTATGTCCCATCGATCGTTCAGGTCGAAGACGACAATTGGCAGGCCAAGCGCGAGTTGCACGGTCTGGTCGGCGACTTCGATCTGCGCAAGCCGAATAAGCAACTGGCGCGTTTTGCCGATCGCTATGATCTGAGGGTGGTAGATTTGTATGATGAGTTTGCAGACCGCGCCCGGACCGAAACGCTCTATTTGCGCGATAGCCACTGGAATCGAGCGGGACACGCCCTGGCGGCGCAAAGGCTCTGTGCCACGCT
This sequence comes from Candidatus Latescibacterota bacterium, assembly GCA_036343835.1. Taxonomy (GTDB): domain Bacteria; phylum Latescibacterota; class UBA2968; order UBA8231; family UBA8231. The sequence continues at coordinate 10,068 of JAYYUU010000317.1, forward strand.
GGCGGGAGTTGGACCGTGAGCGCGGCTAAATACGATCTGGGCGCAGTGGGTCTGATCGGGGCGGCGGTGGTGGCTTGCTTCTGGCCGGCGGCGACTATGCAGGGGGCGTTTTTCGTCCAGGATGTCATGGTGCAGAATTATCCCTTTCGCGAATTTTTTGCCCGCGCCATTAACCAGGGGCAATTGCCATTGTGGAATGCGGCGATCAATTGCGGTTTCCCCCTCTTCGCCGAAGGCCAGGCCGGGGCGCTCTATCCGCCCAATATCGTCCTGGCCTTGCTGCTGCCGGCATGGGCAGCCCTGAACTTGAATGTCGTAATCCATCTGTGGTTGGCCGGGGTGGGGATCTACGGCTTGTTGCGTTCTTTTGGGGCGAGTTGGGCGGCGGGGTTGTGTGCCGGGTTGTGCTATGCTTTGAGCGGCTATATGGTGGTGCGGGCGATGTCGCCCAATTTCATCGCCGTCTGCGCCTGGGTGCCGGTGCTCTTTTATCTGATTGAACGCTCCCTGGCCCGGCGACGGTGGTTGGACTTGCTGCTCTTTGCCACAGTCGTCTGTCTGCAATTGCTCGCCGGGCATCCCCAGGCCACCGCGTACGGCTTGGTCGCGGTCATCGCCTATGGGAGTTTTCGCACCTGGAGCCATAGCGCAGGGTGGAAATTCTTTGCCGCGCTGGTAGCTGCACCGATTTTAGGCGTGGGTTTGGCCGCGGTCCAAATCTTGCCCACGGCCGAACTGGTACAGCTGTCGAATCGCGGTTCGGGACTCTCCTGGGAGCATTTCGTCGCGATGTCGTTGCCGCCCGAGCGGCTGATTACCTTGCTGCTCCCCAATTTCTTCGGCAACTCCGCGCACGGTACTTACTGGAGTCGCGAACTGGGTTTCTTTATTCAGCTCTGCGCCTATGTCGGGGTCTTGCCGCTGGTCTGCGCCTGGGTGGCCTTGCGCGAGCGGCGCGATGCCCCAACCGGCTTCTTCGCCGCCCTCGCGCTGGTGGGTCTGGTGCTGGCGCTGGGGAAATATACGGCGATTTTCTCGCTGCTCTACGAAATGCCGGGATTGAGTTTTTTTCGCATTCCGACGCGCTTTCTATTGTGGTTTGCCCTGGGGACTTCGGTGCTCTGTGGCCTGGGTGTCGACCGCTTGTTGCAGACCGATGGAAATAAGCGGACCAATGGTTTGCTACTCGTAGTCTTTATGGGCTTGGCCGCACTGGGATTAATTTATGCAAATGGCGTCCAACTCATATCCGTTGGTGTGGGGGAGCAATTGACCCGGTATACTCACCACTTGCGGAGCGACGTCCTGAGGTTGGTGCTGGCGCTGGGATTGGGGGCGTGGTTGCTGGGTCGTCGCGCCCGTGGATTCGCAGGGTGGGTAGCGCCGCTGGCAATCTTTGCCGAGTTGTATAGTTTTGGAACTGATTTCAATAGGACCATCGATCCCACGGTCTATACTCAGACTCCCGCTACGGCCCGGGCCATAGCGGCTGATCGGGGTGACTCGCAAGTGCCCGCGCGGATTCTCAGCCTGATCTCGGAAAGGACCTCGCCCTTCGACTGGCACGGAGGTTGGGCATACGATTTGGCATCCTATCGCCGCTATCCCGAGACATTGAGAATGTATGCCGGGGGGCCATATGGTTTGGCCAACGCCCTGCCCGGTTGGAGTCCCTTGCATCTGTATCGGCACGGGGAATTCGCCCGCGGTTATCCGGCCTTTGCAGCCCTTGCGGGCATCGAGTACGCGGTGCGCTATGGCGGGGGCGGGGGTCTCGAGTTGGTTTGCGAAGGCGATATCGGGGTGTATCGCTTTGCCGAGACTTTGCCCCGGGCTTATATGGTGGGGAAATATCGCGTCGAAGCAGCGCGGCGACGGCGGCTGGCCTATCTGATGGGGGGGGAATTTTCAAAGCATCGCGAAGTCGTGCTTGAAAAGAATCCCACAACTGAGATAGGGGCTGGAGGTCGCGTGCGGATCCTGCGCTACGAGGATGAGAAGGTGGAGATCGGTCTGGAAAATCACGCGGGGGGCATATTGGTGTTATCCGACACCTATTATCCGGGTTGGAAGTCCTATATCGATGGGATTGCGGTGCCGATTCTCAGAGCCAATCACGTCTTCCGCGCGGTGGTCGTCCCCGCCGGGGCCGAGCAGGTGGTCTTCTCCTACCAACCCGATTCTTTTCGCAATGGGATGCTGATTAGTGCAGCTACCGCCCTGCTCTGC